>CAMYLH010000114.1 GCA_947259065.1 uncultured Desulfobacterales bacterium | reverse complement strand
ACGAAGAGCTTACCCTCCGGCCAGGCAGCCCTGCGTGCTGGAAGCGGCCTTGGAGAGAGTACAGGAAATCAGGATGTTAAAGCATAGAACTCTGAACCCTCGTGTTAAACTGCACGAAATTACAAAAGCGAACCGCAGAATATCGAATGACGAATGACGAATGACGAAGGATGGATGTCGCTCTCCGAGGCGTAGGCGCTAAAATCCCTACGAGCCGGAGGCTTCGCTCTGCTTTTTTAACGAATAAAATAGAAAGAATTCCTTAATTCGACATTCGTCAATCGACATTCGACATTTGTCATGCTGGAGTTTCTTTCTCGATGAGACTGGTTGCTTCTGCAGACAGCAATTTGGCGGAACCTTTAGCCTTTAACCCTGAACCCGGAGTCGATCATGATCAAACCGATTTACCTGGATTACAATGGTACGACACCCCACGACCCGGAAGTGATCGAGGCCATGCGGCCGTATCTCGAAACCGAATTCGGCAACCCTTCCAGCTCCCATTGGTACGGCATTAAACCCAAACAGGCCGTGGAGACTGCCCGCAGACAGGTGGCCGCCATCCTTAACTGCAGTCCAACCGAGGTTTTTTTTACCAGCGGCGGTACGGAATCGAACAATCACGCCATCCTAGGTGTGGCCCGCCGATTCAGGGAAAAGGGAAATCACATCATCACCAGCAGTTTCGAACACCCGGCGGTGTTCGAGGTCTGCCGATATCTTGAATCACAGGGATTCGAAACCACTTACCTGCCGGTCAGTGAAGAAGGCCTGGTGGACCCTGCCGATGTGGCAGGAGCCGTCCGGGCCACAACCATCCTGATTACTATCATGCACGCCAACAACGAAGTCGGCACCGTGCAGGCGATTGCCGACATCAGCCGTATTGCAAAAAAACACGGCATCGTCATGCACACCGACGCCGCTCAATCGGTGGGTAAGCTCCCGACCGATGTCGAAGCGCTGGGGCTGGATCTGCTCTCGCTGGCCGGTCACAAAGTGTATGCGCCCAAAGGTATCGGGGCATTGTATGTGCGCCCGCCCTTGGTGCCTGAAAAATTTTGCTACGGTGCCGGGCAGGAAATGGGGTGGCGGGCCGGAACCGAGAATGTGCTTGAAATCGTCGGGCTGGGAAAAGCCTGTGAGATCGCGCAACGGGACCTGACAAAAAATATGGCCCATATGAAATCTCTGCGTGAGCGTCTGCACGAAGGTCTTGCGGGGCGTATTTCCGGTGTACGCCTTAACGGCCATGTCCAACACCGTCTTCCCAATACCTTGAGCATTTCCTTCAGGGGGCAGGAAGCCAACCGTATCCTGGAAAATATCGGCCTGGAGGTGGCTGCATCCGCCGGCGCCGCCTGCCACTCCGATACCGTTATGATTTCACATGTGCTGGAAGCCATGGGCATTCCGCTGGAATGGGCCAAAGGGACCCTGCGCTTCAGTGTCGGCCGGATGACCACCGAAGCGGAGATCGATAAAACGATCCGTGTGGTGGCTGCGGCAGTAAAGCCTAAAGTTGCCTGAAAACCCGGCCAGGATTGTAATACAGATATCGTTGATTGGTTGATTTGTTGATTGGTTAAGTAGTCGTAAATATGAATTTATCCCCTATTTGCTAAATAATTGAACATTTCATGTTTTAGCTATCTTAACATTCTAAAATTATGACTATAATTTACCTAATAAACCATTCAACCAGTAAACTATTCAACGAGGTTTGTAATATTGCAGAATAACTCACGGGAAATAAGATCCATAGGCAAATAAAAAAACACCGTGTTTTCGACCTTTGCTTTCAGTGCTATCTCGCAATCGATGCTACCCTGCAATCGAGTGCTCTCACGATGTCGCCGGGAGCCATTTTAAGCATCATACCCCGCCGTCCGGCATTGATCAGGACCTCTCCGCTGGTGAGGATGCTATTTTCCATAACCGTCTCCAGTCGCTGTTGGGTTCCGAAAGGACTGATTCCGCCGACCAGATATCCTGTCAGCCGTTCGGCGGTTTTAATGTCGACCATTGCCGTGCGTTTGGTGGCGAATAAAGACGCCAATTTTTTGAGATCCAATTCCCGATGCCCGGGCAGCAATGCCAGACAGTACCTTTTGCGGTCCAGCTCCGCCACCAGTGTCTTGACGGTGCACTCGAGCGGGTAACCGGTTGCCCTTGCAGCAAATTCAGCCCCTTTCTCGCGGTGTTCATATTTGACCGCTTCGTAAGGGATCTCTGTTTTCTTCAGATATGCAATCGCGCGGGTGGACACAGTGCCTCGCTGATTGGTGTAAATCCTAATCTTTGCTAATCTGCCTTTTCCACCGGATACTGGTGTTTCGGGGTGCTTGTAACCGATTTCAGCGCTAGGGATGCTATTGAATTTTAAAGTAATTACCGAATATGCGTTGGCACTTTGAGTATTTTGATAGGACGGTAGGGATATTTAAACGGCAACTCCGTATTCTTCCTTCATAAACTTCAAGTTCTCTATTGCATTTTCGTATTTGGTCTTGCCGTAGTTGTAATAATCGAATTCGATTTTAGAGATATTCAGTTGAATCAAACTCCACAAAAACCAGTAAATATCCGGAAATGGTTTGAACAGATCGATAAGGAACAGGGTCCGATCAAAATTGTCGCCATTACAGTATTCCCCAACAATGCCCTTTTCGGCTTCTCGGGGACCCAGGATCTCCTGGAACATGTCGGCGATATCATAGTATTTGGGTGCCATTCCGGCATACTCCCAATCGATGATATACATGGGCTCATCGTACCTGTCGCGCGCATCGTCGTTGATCAGGATAAAATTGTCAGCCAGCAGGTCATTGTGGCAAGGTGTATATTCACTTTGCGGGATGTTGATGATGCTCGAAAGCTTGACCAGCCGTTCAATGGTCCCCGAAATATCGAATTCCTCGTAATCCACATTGAGCCGTTTAAGAATGGCCGACATTTTCATTACTTCCACGAGGGGATTGAAAATTTGTTTGAGCTGCACTCCGCTCGAATGGATTTTACGGACTGGCGCCACAATTTTCGAATAGAGCGACGCGTTCAGAAAATCGTCATTGGTGAGAACGATGGAATCTCCGATAAATTCCACAATGGTAACCCCCAGCTCGGGCATATATTTGATCATATTGGAGGCAACGCCGACCCTGGCCATTTCCTGAATGGTATGGGCCTCGTAGTCACGGTTGATGAACAGGTCTGTTTTATCGCCATAAATCCGAACCGTGTAATCTCCTTTTTCCGATTGAATGCGGAACAGTTTGTTGGTTATCCCGCCGCTGAGTTGAGTGATCTGGATATCGAGGTCCTTCCAATCCGGTAAAAGTCGATGGCATACTTCCGCTGTAAATTCCTGGTCCAATAGGCGTGTTGTGTCGGACATGTCAATTCCCTCTTTGTCGGTCTAATAGATGATGAATATCTGTTTCCTGCCCAGTGAAATGTTTACCCCGTGAAATCTCTGTTGCACTTATTTCTCTGGGGCGAAGCCTGTTTCACCGGGGCGGCAACCTCGACAATCAGTCAAATTAGGATTCAATGCAGTAAATATAAACGAAGTCAATATAACGGTGGTAGTTACTGAGTCAATCCTTTTTTTACCCAGGGATTCAATGTCGTATTGGGGTGTTGAAAATTTTCTCTTAAAAAGACTTATATGGGCTTAAATTTAAATCTCATTTTTATTCCGGCTTGCTAACTGTTTCAGCATATCCAACATCCGGGTTCTTTTCACAAAAAACTTGACAGTAGCTGTATAAACATCTATAGCTTTATGCCGGTCAAACTGATTTTTTGTTTTAGCCGGAAATGAGCGACTTCGGTTTTCAGCAACGAATATACCGATTCGTGAAGATTTTTTAACTTGCATATTCCGCTCAATTCACATAGTTCTGTAAGATAACTCTCAACTCCCATGACCAGACCCTGTGGTTCATCAAATTACTATCGATGAATCATCACCCTGAGGCCTTTTAGCAGTGCTAAGGTAAACCAATAGACGTTATTCGATTTGGTTGGATGTTAACCCTAAAACCATGAAAGGAGCCAGATACTATGAAAAGACGCGATTTTCTAAAAAAAGCAGGTGTGGGAGCTGCCGCAGTGGCAGCAACAGCGGTAAACGCACCCTTTGTGCATGCTGCCAAGAAAACGACCATCAAGTGGAGAATGCAAACCTATGCCGGCCCGGCCTTATCCGCGCATGTCTGTAAACCGGCCATCGATGCATTTAACAAGGTCGCCGATGGCGAGATGGTGATCGAATTGTATAATGCCGACCAACTGGTGCCCACGGGTGAGCTGTTTAGAGCCATGCAGAAGGGGACCATTGACGCCGTCCAGAGTGATGATGACTCCATCGCCGCGCCGGTCGATGTGTCCATATTTGGTGCTTACTTCCCCTTTGCCTCGCGCTACTCGTTGGATGTTCCCGTGCTGTGGAACTGGTATGGGCTAAACGAAATCTGGGAGGAAGCCTTCGCTGAAGTGAAAGGCGTCACCTGGCTCAGTGTTGGGGCCTGGGACCCGTGCAACTTTGCCACCACCACGCCGATCCGAAGCCTTAAGGACCTCAAGGGATTGAGAGTGTTCAGCTTTCCCACTGGTGGCAGGTTCATGCAACAATTCGGCGTCATCCCAGTGGCCCTGCCCTGGGAGGACATTGAGATGGCCGTTCAAACGGGGGAACTGGACGGGGTTGCCTGGTCCGGCATCACCGAGGACTATACGGTCGGATGGGCGGATGTCACCAAATATTATCTGACCAATCCCATCTCCGGCGCCTGGGCCGGTTCGTATTATGCGAACTCCGATTCATGGAACGCCCTGCCGGATCGCCTGAAGACATTGTTCCGTCTGCAAATGGACAGTTCGCACTACTACCGGCAACACTGGTACTGGTGGGGTGAAGCACACTACCGCACCAAGGGCGGGAAACTGGAGCTCACCTCCATCCCCGCAGAAGAGTGGAAGCAGGTGGAAGATGCCGCACTTAAATTCTGGGACGAGACTGCCAAAAAGAGCCCTAGGAGTGCCAAGGTGGTCAAAATACTAAAAGAATACGCCCAAACCATGAAAGATGCCGGTCCTCCCTACCGGTACTAACAGTTGGGCATCAAACGTTTAATAACGCATTTTAGTTGCCTTCCCCGGCTCCGAACTATAACCGGCCAGGGAGGGCAAACCTCTTAAGCTAATATTAAAATTTTAGTTGAGCGATTTATTACCAGTAAATGTGCTGAAATCGGGATGCATAAAAAATCGGGAAACTCCAGATCTGCGTAGGGCGGATCGAAGTTTTTCGTCCTGCCATCGACGGGACTATGCAACAGATTCAGTGCAATTCGGGTAAAAAATCGCTCAATTTGATTGCGGGTAAAGGTACCAAAGGAAAGGGACCAAGATGCCTAAAGCAGTAAAAAAATTCGTGCACGTCGTTGAAGCAACCAACAAGGTGGTCGGCACGTTTTCCATGTATTTGGTTTTCGCCATGATCGGGATTCTGCTATACGAACCTATAGCCAGGAACCTCTTCGATAAGTCCAGCATATGGGCGGTTGAGATGGCACAATTCACCATGGCCGCTTATTACCTGCTTGGAGGTGGGTTCTCCATGATGCTCAAAGGGCATGTTAGAATGGATCTGCTCTATGGTCGCTGGTCGGACAAGAAAAAAGCTACGGTTGACGCTTGTACCTGTCTCTTTCTGATATTCTACCTGGTGTTTCTCCTCTACGGTGCCTACTCGAGCATTGAATACGCTGTCATGTACGGGCAAAAAAATCGATCCGCGTGGGCACCCTATATGGCCCCCATCAAGATTATAATGGGGACCGGGGTCCTGTTGATGCTGTTGCAGGCCATAGCGACATTTTTCAAGGACCTGGCCAAGGTGAGAGGGGAGAAGCTATAACATGAGTTATGAACTGATTGCGATACTGATATTCTCTTCGATGATGCTCATGCTGCTCACCGGGCAGCGTGTCTTTGGTGCCATCGGAGGGGTCGCCACTCTTTTCGCTCTGTTGCTTTGGGGTAAAGGTGCTGCAGAGATGCCCTTTAACGCGGCTTTTGCCTTACTGAACTGGTATCCGCTCCTGACCCTGCCGTTATTCATCTATATGGGCTATATGTTTTCGGAATCCGGCATAGCGAGCGACCTCTACCGCATGTTCCATGTCTGGTTTGGTCCGGTCAATGGTGGTTTGGCCATCGGAACCATGGGGCTGATGGTCGCCGTTTCCGCTATGAACGGGCTTAGTGTCGCCGGTATGGCCATTGGCGCGAGCCTCGCTTTACCGGAAATGCTGAAGCGCAACTATGACAAGGTCATGGTCACCGGTGTCATCCAGGCGGGCAGCTCATTGGGGATAATGGTCCCGCCCAGCGTGGTGCTGGTCCTTTACGGCATGATCGCCAGGCAATCCGTGGGCCAGCTGTGGCTGGCCGGTGTTTTTCCAGGCTTCCTTTTGGCCGCCCTTTTTATGGCATACATCTATATCAGATGCCGAATGCAGCCCCACCT
>CAMYLH010000113.1 GCA_947259065.1 uncultured Desulfobacterales bacterium | reverse complement strand
ATGGACCTTTTCACCATGATGGTGGGCAGCATAGCTATCGGACTCGCTGTGGATGATACCATTCACTTCATGCACAACTTCCGGCGTTACTATGAACAGTGCGGCGACCCCAGGCAGGCCGTGTTTAAAACCCTGCACACCACCGGCCGTGCCATGCTGGTGACTACTGTTGTTTTGTCAGTGGGGTTTTTTATTTTCGTGTTCGCCTCAATGAGCAATCTTTTTTATTTTGGTCTGCTGACGGCTTTTACCATTTTAATGGCTCTGGCGGCCGATTATCTGCTTGCTCCGGCCCTCATGGTGCTGGTCAACAAGCCCAAATTCATTTCCGCGGAGGACAAAAAATGAAACCCAGTCTCAGAAGAATCATCGCTGCTGCTTTTATTCTCATGATCGTATTACCATCAGTCCCTCGGCAATCCCTGGCCGATGATCCCGCTGCACGGGCTATCATGGAAAAGGTGGATGCCAGAGATGACGGCGATAAACAGACATCGGACATGGAAATGATTTTAATTGACAAAAGGGGCAAAAAAAGAATTCGTCGCATCGCCGTCTATAGCAAAGACAAAGGCGCTGATAGCTTGAGGCTGATGTTTTTTAGGCATCCGTCGGATGTTAAAGATACGGCGTTTTTGACCCATGACTATGACAACCCGTCCAAAGATGACGATCAGTGGCTTTACCTGCCGGCCCTGCGCAAAACCAAACGTATCGCCAGCAGTGACAAAAGCGGCAGCTTTATGGGTTCAGATCTCAATTATTCCGATATGACGGATCGTAATTTACCGGACTACGATTTTACCCTCAAAAAGGAGATGGCCGTAAATGGAATGAATACCTGGCTAATCGAGTCAATTCCGCGCTCGAAAAAAGTTATCCGGGAAACCGGTTATAAAAAATCTCTTATTTTCGTGCGTCAGGATAATTATGTAGTCATCCGTGCGGTGCATTGGGAAAAGGACGGCGGGTACTTAAAATACGTAGATGTCAAGAAACTGGAGCTTATCGATGACATCTGGGTGGCATCCGAAATGCACGTAACCAAGAAAAAGGGGAAACAATTGGCCCATAGAACCATCCTGAAGCTGAACAATATCAAGTTTAATCAGGATCTCGATGATGAACTGTTTACAGTCAGAAGGATGGAAAAGGGATTGTAGGAATGACGATTTTCGAATGACGATGGACCAGAGCTCCGTCATTTAAATAAGAGATTGAATGATTTAACAAAACTTACCTGTTTAATGAAAATCATGAAAATTTGTGATTTTATTGTCTTATAAAACCTTCTCATTCAACATTCCGAAATCCGAATTCCAAAATCAAACGTCTTTGTTCTGGGGTCAATAGATCACGTTAAACACAATGATATCGATCACCAAAAAACAATTCGCAGCCTGTTTCCTAACAGCGCTGACAATCTGTTTGTGTCTCCCTCAGCCTGTGTGTTCCCAGGAAGACCCGGAGCTGGATGAAATCTTAAATGGATTTGAGGATGAACCAACCGTCAATGATGATCGGAAGAACGCTCTGGACGGCTTCGAAGAGGAGCCGGGTGGCAAAAATAATTCTGAAGAGTTAACAGAGGATGAAATTCTGGAAGGATTCGAGGACGAAACTGAAGCAGCGGCGGTTTTGGCGGCTGATAAAGGCCGCATGCCGGATTGGCTCAGCATGGACGGCTATTTTAAAATCAGCTCCGTTTACAGTTACCTTTCCCATGATGCAGCAGGTACCCGCACCAACTGGCAAGGTTTGAGCCGGTTGCGATCCGAGCTCAAGCTTGAACTGGATGCAGAGTTGTCACCGGACTGGCAAGCGCGGCTTTCAGGCCATGGATTTTATGATGTTGCTTATGCTATAGATGGCCGCGACAATTACACCGATGATGTGCTGGATAGTTACGAAAAAGAACTGGAATTGGATGAGGTTTACCTTCAAGGAAGCCTCACCGGAAACTTGGATTTAAAAGCCGGCAGGCAGATCGTCGTCTGGGGCCGTTCGGATAATATACGTATAACCGATGTTCTCAATCCATTGGATCTGCGATGGCCGGGTTTGGTAGATATTGAAAAACTCAGACTTCCGGTGACAATGACCAAACTCGATTACTATAGTAAAGGCTGGGGCCTTAGCGGCATCGCTTTGCATGAAGTCCGCTATAATAAAAACCCGGAATTTGGCAGTGATTTTTTTCCGCGCTCACAGCCGTTTCCCGGCGGGAAATCACCGGATGAAGGCTTCGATGTCGATAACACCCAGTTTGCCGCCTCCCTCAACGGTATCTTCCAAGGGTGGGACATCTCATTTTATGTCGCTGATATATATGGTCAAAATGGGCATATTACACCAACTCCACACATGCCGGGGCCAACATTCGAGGTAAAACATGCCCGCATTAAGATGCTCGGCGGGGCCTTCAACCTAGCCCGGGGCAACTGGCTGATAAAAGCCGAGGCGGCCTATTTCGATGGTTTCGAATTTTCCAATACACCGGACAAAAAGTATTCCAGACTGGATGGATTGGCCGGTGTCGAATACGCCGGTATTTCGGATGCGACCATCACCCTGGATATTGCCAATCGACACTATCTTGATTTTGATAAACGGTTGAAAGGCAGCCCGGATTTTCAAAAGGAGGATCTTTTAGAGTGGGCCTTTCGGATAACAAAACCTTACCTGAATGATACCCTTAACCTAACGTTTCTGGCAAACACCTTCGGCCCCACCGGTGACGACGGTGCCGTCCAGCGGTTTTCGGCAGAATACGATTATACGGATTCCATCCAGCTAACCGGCGGTATTGTTTTTTATCACTCCGGTGATCTGCGGCGCACCATGGGTATTGGGGACAATGACCGATTGTTTTTGGATGTCCAGTACAGTTTTTAAAATAGAAAAAGGGCGTAACATTGAAATCCGGAATCGAGTTTCCAGTATCGAGTACCCCGCATCAAAACACCAACGACCGGTCTTCTCCGTTTTCTTTTTAGTAAGCCTTGTAGGGCCGGATAAAGGTTCTCATATTCTCATTAGCCGTGAAAATTCTCGCTTGTTCTTCGGCTGACTCGAGGGTTGCATGATCTCCGATCCGGACAGTAAACCAGAGCCGGCCTTGGGGATCCGGATATTCGAATATTTGAGCTGAATAACCTTTGGCTTCCAACCGGTCGATTAAATTTACCGCATTTCCTATCCTGCGAAAGGCACCGACTTGAACGGAGTGGATCATCATTGGAGGTGATCTTTGTTCTAATTCGGATCTATCAGATGAAAGATCAGAGGTATCGACATCCACAACGGGTACGTCAGCTTGACCATGCTCTGATGGTATTTCCTCTTTCATTACAGGTGGCGCCGGATTGGCAGGGGATGATCGCGCAGATCTATCAGGCTCATCCGCTGCCTGATCCGCGGCAATTGGGATTTTTTCTGAAACGACCTCTTTCGGAGAAATCTGATCGCGATTGTATCTGAAAAAAAATGCAGCAATCGCAATCGCGAATACGAGACAACTTATTGCGGCAACCGATCCAAGCAGCCTCTGATTGCGGGATTTTGGTACATCCGTTTCAGCCCGGTCGCTTAAATAACGGAGGGCCGCTTTTACGATGTCGCTATCGATATGCTTACGCTTGCGCTCGTAGGCAATTTCGAGGGCCTGATTGCAGGCGAGGTTGATAATTCGAGGCAAACCGCGGGAGTACTTGAAAATCCGGTGGACGGCTTTTGGGTCGAACCTTATGGGTGGTCCCTTGGAGGCAATGGTAAGACGATGCTGTATATAACCAACGGTTTCATCGTAGGTCAGCGGACCGATGCGGTAACCGACGGAAACGCGCTGCCCGATCTGGCGCAGCTCATTCGAACTAAGCATTTCAGAAAGCTTTGGCTCGCCGATGAGTACCAGCTGGAGCAATTTATCCTTTGAAGTTTCCAGGTTCGATATCAGTCGAACTTGCTCAAGAACATCACTGTTCAGCCTATGCGCATCATCAATGAAAACGGCTACCTTTTTACCTTCGAGCTTTTTCTGAATGAGAAATTCATTGAGTGCATCTGCAAGGTCCTTCATGCTCTCTGTCTTGGAGCGAATCTTGAATTCAGTGGTGATATAGAGCAACAATTTTTGGGGGTTCGAAGTTGATCTGTCGATATAAGCCGATTCGACAGTTGTACCCAGTCCTTCAAGAAAGCTGCGGCATAGGATTGTTTTGCCGACACCGCGCTCTCCGGTAACGACAATAAATCCTTCACCTTCGGAAACAGCGTAAGTCAGGTGTGCATTGGCCTCTTCGTGATGGCGGCCCAGATAGAGATAAGCCAGGTCTATGGTACGGTTGAAGGGGTTTTCCTTAAAATTAAAATAGGGTAGTAAATACATCGACAATATCTCAATACAATTTTTTCCACAAGATGCACAAAAATAAAGGCCTAAGACCAAGTTAGGAACTTTGCCCAATTGGAATGTTGAAATTCTGATACATCTAATCAACAGTCCCAATCGAAAAGGCCAGCAGAAACTGTGCGAAATAGTAAAGAGGCAGACCAAGGAGGCGGTTTCTAAATTCAATTTTTAAGAACCGGTCCCGTGCCACGAACAAATCGGAAATATAAAAGCTTACAGCGCCGCTGAATACCAATAACCTGCCCAAAAATTCCACTCCGGCATCACAGAACACCGTCCAGGCCCCGATGAGCATGACGGTAATCACGATAATGTAAAGCATAACCGGTATCTGCAAGGGACCTAGATGGGGTCTCAGCCAACAAAACACCCTGCCGCCGGCAAACAGGCCGATACCTGCGCCGATCCAGGTCCAATACGATACGTCAGCGACATAAAAAAAGCTTCCCGCATAAAATACATGACCCAACAAGAAGGACACCAGGCCGAATAGAAACATCCTCTCCCGGGGCAGGGCCAGAAAAACATCGCCGCCCAGGCAGAAAATCAACCCAATCAGCAGAATATATAAATATCCGGGATTGGGATGGGATTGAGCCAGGGCGGTGAAAATAAATAGGCATGAAAGTATCGTTTTGGTGGGTAGTTTCGCTTTCTGATTTCCATTTTTTTCAAAAACCAGGAGCCCGGCAAGCAACGCGACCGCCAGAACAATAATTAATTCGTTTAGCCATGGCGTATCTGCACAGGTCGACAATTCGCAACCTCAGCGGGCATATAGTAGTATCTCAATTGAAGGAAGGTGAGCTTGTCCTCAATGCTATTTACAGATTTGGTCCTGGACGGCTTTACGATCACTTGAACCCGAGTTTTTCACGGTTTGCACCGAAATATCCACCGGCGTCGATTCTATCCTTTTTTGGGTTTTAATTCCGTATTTTTATACCCGCCCGAGAAGCACCCAACCCGGAACTATATACTCTATGCCATTTTCCTCTCAACCATCATACCAATCCCTGATCCAGCATCGCATCCACTACTTTCACAAATCCGGCGATATTGGCACCGGCTTCATAGTTGCCCGGCACTCCGTATTGCGCGGCGGCATGTCATCGACAAACATCAGCAACGGGTCCGCACCCGGCGGGACATCAATCAGGGTGACGACATAGCTTTGGGAACCGTTGGTCACGACAAAGCTGCTTTCCATCAGCGGATCCTCGACGTCAATTCCGTCGATATCTGTGGTGTTCTGCCTCGCCGCCCCGATCAGACGCCGCACCTTGCGCGCAGCGCGTTTGCGAAACTCGTAGTCTTCGTCCGCATTATCCAGTCGCAACAACTCGCCGGGTCCGTCGACCCGAACGGTCTCCCCCCGCCAGGACCATGAGGCCCCGATTGCGAGAGCATCCCGCGGCGCGGCCTGAAAGCCGTCTATGTCCGTCTGCGACCAGGAAATGACAAACGTGCCCCGAAAGCCCGTTCCCATATGCCTGTCTACCTGCCTCGATTATTTTTTTATTGACGAAAGCCTAACAAAACCGAATCAGACCGCAAAGCGTTTGTTTCCGGTTTTCGTGCTTTTTGCAGACTACCCGTTGCGATTGTATCGCACAGGCGAACAACACGCGTGTCGCGCAAATATCAACTCTCGGTACGAATTGACGTCACCCGCACTTGGAATGACCACAGCTGCCGCAGGTCATGCAGCCTTCGATCATGCGCATTTCGAACTGACCACAGCTGGGACACGCCTTGCCCCGCGGACCGCCCAGGTTCACCACCTGCGCCTGCGGGTCGGATTTCAGCCCCATGCCTTCACCGTCGATGAATCCGATCGAAATCAGATGCCGCTCGATCACCCCTCCGATGGCGGCGAGGATCGAGGGAATGTATTTGCCGTCCATCCAGGCGCCACCGCGCGGGTCGAAGACGGCTTTCAACTCCTCGACGACAAAAGACACATCGCCACCGCGCCGGAACACGGCCGAAATCATCCGGGTCAGCGCCACGGTCCAGGCAAAATGCTCCATGTTCTTGGAGTTGATGAAAACCTCGAAAGGCCGGCGATGACCGTTGATGAAGATGTCGTTGATCGTGAGATAGATCGCGTGTTCGCTGTCCGGCCACTTGAGCTTGTAGGTAT
>CAMYLH010000112.1 GCA_947259065.1 uncultured Desulfobacterales bacterium | reverse complement strand
GCAATGACGCTTTCACTTTGTAGCGGCTTGTCGGAAATTGATCGATGACCTGCACATACCTATTATAACCGGTTCGCAGATCGGATTTTCGATTTGAGTATTGATAAAGCCCGGCATACAATTTGCCTGTCATATAGAGACCGGCGGCTGCAAACTCACCATTGGGATTTTTACGATAAACAGAATAAAATTTTTCGATGCACCGCAGCCAGTTGTCGCGGTATTTCATTTTGCGGGTACTTTGACGCAAACTGTTGTAACAAGATTCGGCTTTGAGATATGCATCCTCACCCGGATCCCTGGAATCTTTGGTCGATTTTGTCCTGGTGATATTGCCGGTCATCATTCCGGCCAATGATAGAATTTTAATTTCAGCGGCGGCTTTGCCCTGATAACGGCTGCCTGGAAATTGTCTGACGATGCGTTCGAAGATGGCACGGGCTTCCCGATAATCCGATTGTTTGCCGGATTGTTTGGCCAGTTCCCGGTAAAGTATGCCTGACTTATAAAGCCCGGCTGCAGCCCAGGGTCCGGAGGGATCCAGACGATGAACCCGCTGAAACTTATCAATGCAGCGCAGCCAGTTGTGGCGATACTTCATTTTTTGAGGAGAATGCCGCAGTTCCTTGTAGCAAACTTCGGCCTGACCATACATCTGTTTGGGTGTGAGTGCCTGGGATGAATCACTCCAGAAGAGACTGGCAGGGATAGATGCCAATAGGATAAATGTTATGTTAATAATTTTTTGAAGCATCATTCAGTTGAATACTGGTTTTTCGATCCCCTTATTCCAAATTTGAAAAAAACGAACTTAAGGTCGATCGGAAGTTGTTTGATCGCGGCAAGTTGTCGGTTGAGAAACATGGTGCTCAACTTGTTAACCTCATATGGGTTGAAATGATACAACGGAAGACGCGTAATTGCCACTTGACAAAATCGTTAGGTCTTCAATTTCTCCTGCAATTCATTTAAAAAATTCAACGCTTCAAGCGGGGTCATTCTCGAGATGTCGGCTTTGCTCAATTTATCAAGGACCGGGTTCTCAGGTTTCCGAAAAAGATCAAGCTGTACCGGACCTCGGGTAACGTTCTCCTCTTCTCGAACCAAACAGGGTGATCCTATAGAATCGTATTCTCCCTGCTCGATATTGTAAAGGATCTTTTTGGCACGTCCGATCACCGTATGTGGGATTCCGGCAAGCCGGGCCACCTGGATGCCGTAGCTACGGTTGGTGCCGCCTTCCACCAGTTTTCTTAAAAAAATAATCTCATCGTTCCACTCTTTGACCAAAATATTAAAGTTTTTTACCCTCGGCTTTATCTGGGCAAGTTCCGTCAATTCGTGGTAATGGGTCGCAAAAAGCGTTTTTACGCCCCGGCTGTTTAAGTCGTGCAAATATTCCGCCACCGCCCAGGCTATGCTCAAACCGTCAAAAGTGCTGGTTCCGCGACCGATTTCGTCCATGATGATCAGACTTTTTTCAGTGGCATTGTTGAGAATGTTGGCCGTTTCTTCCATTTCGACCATGAAGGTGCTCTGCCCGTGAGAAAGATTGTCCAGAGCGCCGACACGGGTAAAAATCCTGTCGGTGATACTGATCGAAGCTTTGGCGGCAGGAACAAATGACCCCATTTGGGCCATGATGACCGCCAGCGCCACTTGCCGTAACACGGTTGATTTTCCGGCCATGTTCGGACCCGTTATAATCAATATCTGGTTGTCCTTATCATCTAGCCTTATGGTATTGGGGACAAACCGTTCGCCCGTAATCATCTTTTCCACTACCGGATGACGGCCATCTTCAATGTGAATGCAGCCATCGGTGGTCATTTGCGGCCGGTGAAAGTCATTTTGGTCGGCGATTTCGGCCAGATTCATCAGGCAGTCAATGCGGGCTAAAAATCGAGCAGCTTTCTGGATGTGTTGATGATTGTTAATAACTTCATCACGAATTTTACAAAATATTTGGTATTCAAGGGCAGCGCGTTGATCCTCCGCTCCGAGAACTTTCATCTCAAATGACTTCAGCTCTTCGGTGATATAGCGCTCTGAGTTGACGAGGGTCTGTTTCCGAATATAGTGGTCTGGAACGGAGGCCGAGCGACTTTTAGTAACTTCCAGAAAATATCCGAAGACTTTATTGAACCGGACTTTGAGTGTGCTGATGCCGGTGGCTTCCTTTTCACGGCCCTCCAACCGTGCCAGCCAGCCTTTGGCATCACGACTGATCTGCACTAACTCGTCCAACTTCTTCTGATATCCGGTTTTAATGATTCCGCCTTCATTAATCGTTGGCGGTGCATCCTCCCGAATCGATCGTTCAATGAGTTCTGCCAGATTTTGAAGTGAGTCAAGATTTTCGGGCGGATGAAACAGCGCGGTGTTTAAATCTGCCAGCAATGACCACATATGCGGCAGCAATTCCAGGGAACGCTTCAGCGCTACCAGGTCTCTTGCATTCGCCTGTCCCATCACAATTTTGCTGCCGATTCGTTCGATGTCATAAACCGATTTGAGTTTTTCGCGAATACTCCGGCGTATCTGAATATGACCCTTGACTTCAAAAACCGCATCGTGGCGCAAACAGATTGTTTCTGAATCAACCAGGGGATAGCGCAGCCAATTTGCCAGTAGGCGCGCCCCCATAGCGGTGGCGGTGCGATCGATGACACCCAGCAAAGTTGACTTCCGGGTACCAGTGCGAATGTTTTTAAACAATTCCAGATTCTGGCGGCTCAAGTCGTCGACTAGAAGGTATTTGTCCAGCCAATATGTTTCGATCCGAGTTAGATGTTCTATCCTTTGTTTTTGGGTTTCGCGAACATAAAAGACCACCGCACCGGCGGCACAAACAGCCGCTTTCATTTTCTCGCAGCCAAAGCCCTCAAGTGTCACGGTGTTGAATTGAGCGGTGAGTCGCTCATATCCTCTTTTGAGTTCAAAAGCTTTGTTGTCAAGATAAGAAATGGATACCTCCGATAGAACCCTCATTATCGGCGAAAAAAAACGGTTATTCTTCGATGACTCTGATAGCAGTGCTTCGCTCGGTGCAACCCGCCGAATTTCTTCAATGACCAAGGCTGAATCCTTTGACTCAGTCAGCCGGAAATTTCCGGTGGAAATATCCAGATAGGCGATGCCGACAACGTCGTCCTTATAAGCGACCGCGAGGACGTAATTGTTGACTCGTTCATCCAACAATTCATTTTCTATGATCATTCCGGGGGTGATTACACGGACGACATCCCGCTTAACAAGACCTTGGGCTTTGGCCGGATCTTCGACTTGGTCACAAACGGCAACTTTGTGTCCTTGGTTGATTAATTTGGCAATATAACCCCGAGCCGCGCGATAGGGAAATCCGCACATGGGCACCGGAGTTTCGTCATTTTTATTGCGAGATGTCAGCGTGATCTCAAGAATGCGTGATGCCACATGGGCATCCTCGAAAAACATTTCATAGAAATCGCCCATTCGATAGAACAGTATTGCATCCGGATACTGCTCCTTAATGGACAGGTACTGCTTTATCATCGGAGTGGATTTAGGTGGGCTCATAAATCAAATGAGGAAATGAAGACAGAACATCAGGGCTTCGCACCAATTGGGATCTGAAATGATGGAATGAACGCGTTCTAATTTGAATTAATTTTCTAAATCAGCGACATTATGATTTCTCTTTGCTCGATTCATCCTTCAAATCATTGGCGATGTTTTCTTCCGGTTTATCAATGGTAGATTTGCCCGTCTGGTCGGCAGGATTTTCGACCATGCTGTCGCTGGTAAGCTCTATTATCTTGTCGGTATCGGTTTTAGTTTCTGCCGTCTGCTCTTCCATCGGTGTTTCCAGTCCTTTCAAAGTGTCGAGTTCACGCTTTAATTCGGACACTTCGCCCTCCTGGGTAGCAATGGTGGCATTGAGTTTTTTGGCTGTGCGCCGAGTCTTGAATCGGATTGAAAAGTTAAAAAGATAGGCAAGGATGAAACCGACGAAGAAGAAAATTATGAAATAAACGAAAATTGGCAGCGGAGGGAGCGGTTTCGCAACAAATCTTATACTTAAGGAAATTTTATTGGAAATAATACCCCAGTTATCATAAAAAATAATTCCAATGAGTACGGTTATAATCGCCCAGATGAACACAGTAGCCTTCTTCATAAAATTTCTCCATTAATTTTTGATGGTTAAATCCAGCTTGTTAAAATATGGCTTTAAATTATCATAGGTTGCCTTGATATGTTCGGGGATGACCCTTACATCGGCAAAAACGGTTAGAGCGTTCGTATCACCGAACCACCTGGGGACAATGTGAAAGTGTAGGTGCTCTTCAACACCTGCCCCCGCTACTTTCCCCAGGTTAAGCCCCACATTGAATCCATCGGGTTTCATTACCTGCTTTAAAATCTGTACCGACCGATCCACCGAAGCCAACAGTTCACCCATTTCAGATTTGCTGAGTTGATCCAAACCGGATATATGCCGGACGGGTGCGACCAATAGATGACCGTTGATATAGGGAAATTTATTCATCATCACCATAGTATCAGCGCCCTTTATGAGGGTCAGGTCATTGTCTTTCGATAAGCCACTGCAGAATATGCATTCATCTTCTTGTTCGGACAGAATGTACTCCATCCGCCATGGGGCCCACATTGTTTTCACGTAAAAATTACCTCGATTTTTTTGATTTCTAACCTACGCTGTTTATAATCAAAATTCAAG
This sequence comes from uncultured Desulfobacterales bacterium, assembly GCA_947259065.1. Taxonomy (GTDB): domain Bacteria; phylum Desulfobacterota; class Desulfobacteria; order Desulfobacterales; family JAFDCJ01; genus JAFDCJ01. The sequence goes on along the minus strand of CAMYLH010000112.1, from coordinate 1,839 downwards.
TATTTTTTCCTTGCAACGGTACAACTTCCAGATCACCCCACATTCCAATTTTCTCCCCAACGATGATGATAATTCCCCGGATTTTTTCAACACACTTGCCCTTGGCGATACCATATTGAATATCTTTAATTGATTGAATTTGATTTCCGATGAAGGTGGCAGCGGCATCCGCAATAGAACAGGAATCTGCCACTACGCAAACAGCATCGGCCTTACCGAGGCTTAGAGAATGCCCCACAGTTCCTGAAGACGTGCAAACAGCCATGGGCTTTGGCCCGCCCTTCAGCCGGATGCCGAGGCGTAAACTCAAGGGAGATTTTCCGGCAAATATTCCCACTGTCAAAGGTGTATTTGTCTTGATAAAAACGTCACCGCCATTTTCGACTATGACATGGTCCGTAGATTTCAAAAGCCCCAGCCCGGTGTGCTCTGCAACCGCACCGGCAATGGCTGCCATGGGGCCAACACCGGCGTTTTGACCTGCTTTAACCATGTCGACAACGATGTTCGGTGCCGGGCCATCAAGTCTCCAGGGGGTCAGCGCGACAGCAAAATCGGGATGCGCATTGATATAGGCTTCGACATAACCCCGATGTTCAAGAACCAATTCCCTGGTTTCATGCTCCAATTTTTTTTCGGCATGTACCAGTAGATCTGTCTCTTTCACCACTACCCGAAATGCAAACAATTTCTCGGTATTCACCAAATTACGGTAGGTTCGCTCCTGGTTCATAATATTTCCAGATGACAGAATCCCCTAATTTGTCATTTGTTACGCCGAGGCGGATCACTCTTCATTCGTCTAGACGCTCTCAATTACCGGCCTCGCTGATTCCGGGCATTGATCCAGAAAATACTGGTCGGTCATGCCGGAGATAAAATCACGGACGATTTCAGCCGGTTGGTGGCAGTCTATATAGTTTTGTTTCATATCTTTTAAAAATTGTTCGAAAATCACACTGGACTCCTGCTGGTTTTTCATATCCTCGAGATAGGTTTCAAAAAGCATTTCGAATAACTTTTTTATACGGCCGGTGTGTTTTTTAATTCGAGAATTCATATAGATGTGCTCGAGGTTAAAGGACTTCAACTGTTGTAAAGCTTCCGAGACCTCGGGGCTGAACGCAATATATGGCTTTCCCCGGCTGCTGCAAATGATGTCCGTCACCAGGTTAAACACGATGGTACCATTGGTATCCCCAAGTAGATTTACGCTATTGCGGGGCAAATCGGAACGATGGATTAACTTCAGTCGAATGGCATCCTCAATATCGCGCCCGACATAGCTGACTGTGTCGGCCATTCGAACCAGGCATCCCTCTAAGGTCATCGGTATCAGGCAAATTTTCGAATCATTTTTTTTTGCAGTGATCTGCTTGTCCATTTCGGCGAATGTTTTATCCGTGGCCGGCAGCAATTTTTCGTTGTGGATTTCTCCGTCATGACTTAATATACCGTCCAGAGTTTGGAGGCATAAATTCCAGCCCTCTCCTTTACGCTCCACTTTTTCCAGAAAATGAACGCTTTGCAGATTGTGATGAAAGTATCCGATGCCGTGTTTTTTGCAAATCTCAGACAGAAAGTGTTCTCCATCATGTCCGAACGGTGTATGGCCGATATCGTGTCCCAATGCAATGGCTTCAATTAAATCTTCATTGAGACGCAAAAAGCGGCCGATGGTTCTGGCAATTTTTGAAACTAGCTGAACGTGGAGCACACGGTGGGTAATGTGGTCATTTTTCACTAAATAGAACACCTGGGTTTTATCGATGTAGCGGGCATAGGCCAAAGAGTGCAGAATTCGATCGACATCCACTGAGAACGCTTGACGGTAACCGG
>CAMYLH010000111.1 GCA_947259065.1 uncultured Desulfobacterales bacterium | reverse complement strand
GGCCTATCTGTTCACCTTTTCCAAAGCCCATGCGATGAGCGGCTGGCGTCTTGGCTACATGATCGTGCCGGAATGGCTGAAAAAGCAGGTTTTGAAAGTGCATGACGCGACGATCATTTGCACACCACGTATCTCGCAGGTCGCCGGGCTCGCGGCGCTGACGGAACGATCCGATCATCTACTCGAGTTCGAGCAAGCTCTCGCCAGGCGCCGTACGTTGATCTGCGAGCGACTGGATCGTGTCCCGCATGTTTTTACTTATGTGAAGCCGGAAGGGGCTTACTACGTGTTCCCTAGGATGGTCGTCGAACATAACGATTCCTACACGTTCGCCTTGGACCTGCTTGAGACCGCCCGGGTTTCCGTTACGCCTGGAAGCGCGTTCGGGCCTACGGGCGAGCACCACGTCCGCATGGCGTATTGTGTGTCGGAAGACATGATTGAGAAGGCTTTTGATCGGATTGAAAAGCAATTTCCAGTCTAAGCAAACAGGCGCCTTGGCATTTTTTGTAGCTGCCGGATGCCCGCCACAATTTGATCCATGTCACACGCAGAATACGGCGTGAGGCCTACTGTCCGGCAAGACCCGCGAAGTCTGAAGAGCCAAGTTCGCAGGAAGTGCTGTGATATGTCATTGCAGGAAAACAGTCGCGACAAGTCCAAGTGGCAGTATATAGCTGGCTTGGCCGCTGGTCCTGCAGCACTGCTTGCCATAATGCTTGCCCCGCAACCGGCCGGTGTCTCGCCGCAAGCTTGGGCCGTCGCGGCGGTCGGGGCGCTGATGGCGATCTGGTGGATGACAGAAGCCGTGCCGCTTGCAACGACTGCTCTTCTTCCGGTGCTCATGTTTCCGATGCTTGGCGTTATGGATATCAGGGACGCGGCAACGTCCTACGCCCATCCGCTGATTTTCCTGTTCCTCGGCGGCTTCATGCTGGCCCGTGCGATGGAGCGATGGCAACTTCACCGGCGCATCGCACTGCATGTTATGCGGTTTGGCGGCGATAGCCTGAACGCATTAATATTCAGCGTGATGTGCGCGACAGCCTTTTTGAGTATGTGGGTCAGCAACACTGCAACGGCGATGATGATGCTGCCGATTGGCCAATCGATCGTCACGGTTGTTGTGGCGCAGTCAGATCCCGATCGGCAAACTGATCTCAATAGGTTTTCCGCTGCGCTCATGCTGGGCATCGCATATGCGGCGACCATCGGCGGCATGGGAACTTTGATCGGCACGCCTCCGAACGCCTTGTTTGCGGGTTTCATGAGTGAGACCTATGCGGTGAGCATAGGCTTCTCGCAGTGGATGATGATCGGAATTCCCATTGTTGTCGTATTGCTGCCGGTTGCCTGGCTGGTATTGACCCGTCTGGTTTTCCGCTTTTCCATCCCTCAAGAGCAGATGCAGAATGTCTTGTTGAAAGACGAAGCCGACGCGCTGGGCCCGATGTCACGCGAAGAAATGCTGGTCGGGCTGGTGATGACGATGACGGCAGCCTGTTGGGTTTTTCGGCCATTGATCACCAAGCTCTATCCGGGCTTGGCTCTGTCTGATGCCGGCATTGCGGTTCTGGCAGCAACAATGCTTTTTATCATACCAGCCGACTGGTCGAAGGGGCGTTTCCTGCTGACATGGAATGACGCCGCCAAACTGCGCTGGGATGTGCTTATCCTGTTCGGTGGTGGGCTGGCTCTGGCTGCGGCGATGACCCAATCGGGACTAGTCAACGTGATTGCACGGGCGCTACCAGTGCTCGGCACGCTACCAATATTCTGGCTTGTCCTGATCGTGATGGTTGTCGTCGTTCTACTCGGCGAGCTTGCAAGCAATACCGCCATGGCTGCCATATTCCTACCCATATCGGGCGCATTTGCCATCAGTATGGGGGCCGATCCCTTGATGCTGACACTGCCCGTCGTTGTCGCCGCCTCTCTTGGCTTCATGTTGCCGGTGGCCACGCCACCCAACGCGATCATATTCGGCAGCGGCGCGGTTACAGCTCAGCAAATGCTGCGGGCCGGTGCCATTTTGGATGTTGTTTGTATCGCAATCGTTGCCGTGATCGTCAGCACCTTGGGCTTTTCATTATTGGGACTAGAGAGTGGCTGAAACGCCATGGAGGAATAACTTGATGGCATCCATACAAGGCGACATGCACGAAAGCATGCGTTTCCTAAAAGAAGCTGCTGTTGCTCTGGAGTATGATGATCGCGAGTTCAGTTTGCTTGCAGGACTGAGTCGCGAGGTCCGAGTTGCCATGCCGCTGCAGCGGGATGATGGTAGTATCCAAACGTACTATGGCTATCGCGTTCAACATCATAACGCATTGGGACCGTACAAGGGGGGACTTCGATATCATCCAAGCGTAAATCTCAACGAGCTGCGCTGGCTTGCCTGCCTGATGTCGCTGAAGACGGCGCTTGTTGAACTACCGCTTGGAGGCGCCAAGGGAGGGATTGATTGCGATCCCAAACTGCTCAGCCGACGCGAACTACGCAGCCTCACTCGTTACTTTGTCCAGAAACTGCATCGCAACATTGGCCCAAATCTGGATATCCCTGCACCTGACGTAGGAACCGATGCACAGGTCATGGCTTGGATTCAGGATGAGTATTCGGTGATCTATGGCTACACGCCCGGGGTTGTGACCGGCAAACCGACGCTCGTCGGAGGAGCGCGGGGCCGGGAAAGTGCGACAGGACGCGGGATTGGTATTGTCATGCAAGAATACGCACACCACCGAGCAGACGAGTTGCTAGGTAAAACGGCTGTGATTCAGGGCTTTGGCAATGTTGGTCGCCACGCAGCTTCGGATCTGACCGATCGAGGCGTCAAGATCATTGCAGTGAGCGACAGTTCCGGCGGTATAATTAACAAGGCAGGGCTCGACGTAAAACGGCTTGTGAAGCACAAGGACAAGATGGGAAGCGTGCTTGGCTTTGACAGTGCGGAAGAAATAGATAACCAGGCACTGCTCATGCTGAAATGCAATTACCTGGTTCTGGCAGCACTTGGTGGTGCAGTTGATGAAACGCAGGCCAGTCGTCTCAAGGCTGAAATTGTTGTTGAAGGAGCCAACAACCCCGTTGCCTACGCCGGCGACCTGGTATTGAGAGACCGCGGTATCGTGGTCCTTCCAGACATTCTTGCCAGCACTGGCGGTGTTGTCGTGAGTTATTTTGAGTGGGTGCAAAATATCCAGCATATGCCCTGGTCTGAAGACGATATCACCGCAGGACTTACCGTAAGACTGACAAAGGCGTGCGACGGTGTCTTTGCCGTGGCGACGGGGCAGAATTGCTCCCTCCGTGAGGCCGCCCACCGAATTGCAACCAAACGTCTGAAAGATGCGCTTTGGATCACCTCTTTTTAGAGTTTGACGTCAGGCGGCTCGTACAACAGACCATTCCGACAAACAGGACCTTGGTGCCAACAGCGGTCGAATCCTTGCAGCAACTTACAGGTGAGGTGGCCCCGTTTGGATGTGCTTATTCCAACCGAATTAATACCCGGACCCCCTGGAGGGCATAAACATCTCTGCCTGTCACCACCCAGGGTGTATCGAGAGGGGGCGCAGTTCATTGCAGTCGATGGTTTCCGACCATGTTGACTGCACCTTTGGAGTTCAATTCAAACAAGAGACTTGCCAAAGAATGAAAGATTATGTGGGCCACCGCCTGGTTTGACGCAGGACCTCATTGAAAGGCTTGAGCAACGCCTTTAGAGGCTGCATCCGCACAGTCTACGGCGCCAAGCTGCAAGTGTCAGTGGTATCTGCTGCACTTTCGGATTGAGTGTTAGAGCCCAATGCCGCATGATGACTGCGTGTCAGTGAAGCGAGAACACGTGAACGGTGTCATTTCTATCCTGGTCATGGCGGCCGGCGTTTATGCCCTGATAGTTCTGCTGTTGTTTCTGGGGCAGGCGCGACTGCTCTATTTCCCGAATATCCCGTCTCGAACACTTGGACCCGGGCCGGACAGCATTGGTCTTGTTTATGAACGCGTTGAGCTGTTTACCGATGACGGCGTCAGGCTTGACGCCTGGTTTTTGCCTGCCCGAAATTCACGTGGTGTCGTTTTGTTCTTTCATGGCAATGCCGGCAACATCTCCCATCGGCTTGACTCGCTGAAAATCTTCAATGACCTGCAGCTGTCGACACTTATATTCGACTACCGTGGTTATGGCCGCAGCGATGGCAAGGTTTCCGAGCAGGGCACTTACCGTGATGCTCAAGCGGCATGGCGCTATCTGACCGAGCAACGCGGCATCGCCGCCTCGCAGATCATCCTGTTTGGGCGCTCCCTTGGTGCGGCCGTCGCGGCTCATCTGGCGCATCAGCAAAAACCTGCGGGCCTCATCATTGAAAGCGGTTTTGTGTCGGTGCCGGAACTGGCCGCCCAACTTTATCCCTGGCTACCTGCGCGATGGCTGGCGCGGTTCCAATATCCCACCGGTGAATATTTGGACTCTGTGTCCCTGCCTGTGCTGATCGTTCATAGCCGCGATGACGAAATCATCCCGTTTGATCAAGGTAGGTCGCTTTTTGAACGCGCCCGCGAGCCCAAACAATTCCTGGAACTAAAGGGGGGTCACAATGACGGCTTCCTGGTCAGTGGCTCGCAATACCTTAGCGGGATGGACAGGTTTCTCGTTTCCGTCATTGGCGAATGATCCCAATCTGCGGGACCAGAGCGACGGCAGGATGCCTGACGGCCTTGCCGCGCGCTGCAAGCGGCATGGTGCGCCGAGTTGATCTGGGCCCAATGATCTCCATATACTCCATATAAACAAAACCAAAACACCGGGATCGGTTGGCGACTTGAGTGGCGTTCCGGCTCGGTATTGGCACACGCTTGAGGATGGCCGCGTTCAATGTGATCTTTGTCCACGTTTATGCAAACTGCGCTCAGGCCAGCGTGGCCTGTGTTTTGTCCGCGGACGTCGTGGCGACGAACTCGTTCTCACGACCTATGGTCGGTCTTCAGGTTTCTGTGTTGATCCGATTGAGAAAAAGCCGCTGAACCATTTTCTGCCTGGAACACCGGTTCTTTCCTTCGGTACTGCCGGCTGCAATCTCACGTGCAAATTCTGCCAGAACTGGGATATTTCCAAGGCGCGGGAGTTTGACCGACTGCAGGACTGTGCGTCGCCACAAGACATCGTCCGCGCGGCACAAGCCACAGGTTCGCGCTCGGCGGCCTTCACCTACAACGATCCGGTGATCTTTCTGGAGTATGCCGTGGATGTCGCGGCCGCATGCCGTGAAGCTGGGATTTGTCCCGTTGCAGTCACAGCCGGCTACATGACTGATCGGCCACGCGAGGAATTCTTCGCAGCCATGGATGCCGCCAATGTCGACCTCAAAGCGTTCACCGTAGGGTTCTACAAGACCCTGTGTTCGGCTGAGCTTGCAACAGTGCTCGAGACGCTCAAATATCTGAAACACGAAACCGATGTCTGGTTCGAGATCACCACGCTCCTGATCCCCGGGCACAACGATACGACCAGAGAAATTGCGGCCTTGAGCGAATGGATCATGGACAATCTCGGACCAAGTGTACCTCTCCACTTCTCAGGATTTCATCCCGACTGGAAAATGCGCGACATACCGTCGACACCATCAAGCACGCTCCAGGACGCCAGAGACATCGCCTTGAAGGCCGGCCTGCGCTACGTCTATACGGGAAATGTACATGACGAGGCCGGCCAGAGCACCTATTGCCATGGCTGCAACACCCGGTTGATCGGTCGCGATTGGTATGAATTGACCGACTGGAATCTAACAGCGGAAGGCTGTTGCGTGAACTGCGCAGAGACATGTGCCGGGGTTCTCGAGGCGCATCCTGGTGATTGGGGTCAACGCAGGCTGCCGGTGCGGATTGACACCGGCTCGCGCTTGTCGGGCATGTAACAATCATTCGTGCCAATGAGCGTGCGACGCTTCAATTGACATGATCAGCCACACCATGAAACCAGCAGAAATGAGAACGGATATATCGAAATGCAACAGCATTCACCTTGAAGCGGCAATCGACTATCTCAATCGTGGCTGGTACGTGGTGCCGACAGGCGAGCGGGCCAACCCTCCCGCAAAAGGACAGGAGAATCATACCACAATTGACGTTTTTACACAGTCTGGACCCATAAGAGAAGTTGGGAAGATGATCGCCTATAGCCGCGATGCGCCATTCTGGGCCCATTCTCACTGCTTGTTTGTCTGCTTGACTCAAATTTTGGAATTCTATCTGCGCCAAATGAGCTTCCGAGTCGGGGCACTTTGGCGGCTAGGTCTGACGGCGGTTATATCCAGGATCTCAAACTGGTTGTCAAAGATTGAGCGAGAGAAAATCGCCAACTGAGATCGTCGGCTAGGCCAGTAATGCGATAGGACGCAGCGACGACCAGTTGACAAGCTGACCCAACCCGGGGGCGATTTGTGCACAACCTCAGTTGCAGCGAGCATTCAATCGATATCGATGCAGCCCTTAAGCATATCCCGCAGTGCCGGTCGCGAGCGCCTGAGAAGCAAGTTCAGAGCAGGCACGCCGCAGAGTTTTCCAACCAACTCTACCGCA
>CAMYLH010000110.1 GCA_947259065.1 uncultured Desulfobacterales bacterium | reverse complement strand
CTGAAACTTCCCGAGCGAATAAAGGTGGCGGCATTATCAAAAGCCTTTAATGTGGACACGATGTGGGGATCGCGGTAGGAGGCGAAACTGAAAAGACCGTCTTCGGTGCTGTATAAAGCGAAACCGCCATAGGCGCCGCCCTTTTCGCGAATTTCTCGATGCAGGTACATGGATCGCAAAATCTTGCTGATGACGGCTAGCGCCGCAGCATCCTCATGGGCCATGCGAACCGTTTCAAATGCAAGGGCCACGAAAGATACGGCCGACGATGTGCTCCATCCTTCTCTGAGGATACCATCGGCCGCGGTGATATCCGGTGCTTTGAAGCCATCAACCTGACCCGGCTTAAAACCGTCAAAAAGTGATTGGGCACAACCGCGGGCACCGGTCAGAGCTGACTCTTCCCCAATCAAAGCCATCTGAAAGTTCTTTTGGGTGAACAGTGCGCTTCCAATGGCGGTCAGGTCACCGGACAGTGTGACGAGATCCTGTTCGGTAATGTCATCCGCAAGCCGTTTTATGGTCTGGAGTTGATGGACGCCACCCCAGGTCTCATTTAACATCCGGGTTGATGATAAATTTCTGGCAGCAAGAGAAATGGCCAGGCGGTGGCCGCTCTGGATCACCATGGCTTCCAGGCCGGCCCGATATTCGAGCAGAATGCTTTTCAAGCGGGTGAGATTGGAAAAGTCCGAATGATGAAGCAGTTCCTGGATGATATCAAACATCGGTCCCTGGTTTCTCAGAAGACATTTTCCATTAAATGAGATAAAGGGCACGCAATCCCCCGCATCGTCAAATCGGGTGCGGGCGTGGGTTGAAAATCCAAGACCCCCCGTATACGCATCAATGCGCTGTGCCATCTCGACATAATCCCGCTTGGTGGTTCCCATACGCGAAAGCGCGTAACAGAAAAACGGGGCCAATGGTATCTGTGCAGCAGGCAGTAATCCGGTTCCGGCCGCCGCTGCGAAATAGACGATACCGGATGTTGTCGTGCTGTATAGGCTGGCTCGCACGGCATCCTCAGATGCACTTTCCTTTATCATGTTAACGGACGGTGGAATGTCTTCGCGCTGCAGGGTGGGCAGGCAGGTTACATCCTCTTCGGTTTCCTGAAGCCGTTTCAAAGCTGCGGCATCATGTTTAATCCGGTCAATATCGGATCGGGACAATCCTTTTTTGATGCGGTCAAGCTCGGTACGTACACGTCGGGTTTCATTTTGCTCCATTTCTTTGTCCGGAACCAATGTCAACAATACCCGGTGGCGATTGTCCAGAAAATATTTTTGGATGCAGTTTTCAAAATAAGCACCCTTCTTCATCTCGGTTTGCAGTTTTGCCAGATCGGCGTCAAGATTTAAAATCTTTACCGGATCACCACCGTGGAACCAGCTGCCACTAAAATTCAGCAGTAGTTTGATCCCGTATGGATAAGGCGTATTGGTGATCTCCTTGCGATGAAACTCGATTTGATGGATAGCGGAGTCGATCAGGTTTTTATCAATACCCTTTTCAACAAGATCACGCAAGACACTGAAAATGATCTCTTCAATTTCATCAGCTGCTGTCTGTTCCACATCTTTTAGCCCGGCGACAAACAAGGTATCCCGATTATCGGAGTCAAAGCCGGTACCATCGCACAGTGCGCTTCCAAGGGCTGAATCGATCAATGCTTTGCGCAGGGGGGAAGCGGAATTGCCAAGTAGGATCTGTTCCAGTAAGGTCAGTGCCAAAACTTCAAACGTGTTCTGAATGTCCGCGGTCAGCCATGCCAGGCATACCTGGCATTTTTTCGCCTCATCTTCCTTTGGGTTGAAAGGGTATGGATAGGTTGCCGATCGCGGCTGCTTCCAGCGTGACTGAGAGGATACATCCGTTCCAGGATCAATCCGTTTGAATTGGCTTAAGACCTGCACATCGATAAAAGCCAGGTGATCTTTCAGCGGCAGGTTTCCGTAGGTATAGAAAAAGGCATTGCTGGGATGATAATGCCTGCGATGGAAATCTTTCAGCTGCTCATAAGATAGCGACGGAATTTCAGCCGGCTCCCCTCCGGAATTGTATTGATAGGTGGACGACGGGAATAAGGTCTTCAGGATGCTTCGAACCATCACCTGATGCGGTGATGACATGGCGCCCTTCATTTCATTGTAAACCACGCCTTTATAATTGAGGCGAGGATCAGTAGAATCAAGACTCGTCGGATTCTCTTCAATCTCCAGACGGTGTCCCTCTTGTTTAAAACTGAGTTCTTCCAAACGTGGGAAAAAAACTGCATCCAGATAAACGCCCATCAAATTGTAGAAATCTTTGCTGTTCTGCGTCGAAAACGGATACATGGTCCAATCCGAAGCCGTAAAAGCGTTCATAAAAGTGCTCAAACTTCTTTTGAGCATTGAAAAAAATGGATCACGTACGGCATATTTCTTGGAACCGCACAAGACGGTATGCTCAAGGATGTGGGCGACACCGGTGGAGTCCCGGGGAACAGTCTTAAATGCAACACTGAAGGTGTTTTCAGCATCGTCATTGCTGATGTGAACATGTCTGGCGCCGGTAGAGAGATGCTCTAACGCATAAAAAATCGAAGAAATCTCCTTTAGCAATTCGATTCGCTCGATGCGGTAGTCATCGATACGATCACCTACCTTTAATCCGGAATTGTTTGCATCCACGATAGTGTCCATTTCCACCCCTGGGTTTCTTGCGATTAGGATAGCTTTATTAATAAAATTTTATTGATACTATTTGAAATAATAAACCCATTAGAACTAAAATTCTAATATCAATTTATTTCCCATTAAAGGCGGAATCTTCTAGAGTGCTAAGATGCAATATAAATCCCCCGGCTTTTACGCTTTATCTTACCGATTTTATTTAGACGGAAAATAATATTGCGTATCTTCTTTTCATCAAAGCCGGTTTTAGCCTGGATTGCAGCAAAGCCTATTCCTTGTTTGGAGCGCTTAATCGCATCCAATACGACGTCAATAGCTGCCAGTGCTGTTTTACGGCGGCCAATTCGGACAGCGGCACTGTCAGGATAGATCGCCGATTGCTTTATCAGATTTTCTAAACGATCCAGTTTGACCATTAACCGGTCTACATCTTTTTTAGTAGGAATATTATACTGCTGCATAAAAAATTTGACCATAGCATCGAAACTTGTTGTTTTCCCTTTCCGTTTCGGCATAGGATCCTCCTTGGTGACAGGTCGCATAAAGAGGGAAACCGCAATTCGGGCTAACTCCAAGAAATTATGATAAAACTAATTGATATTTGCCTAAAAGTCAAGATTTCGGATTGAAAAGAAGATGATTTTCTGATATTTGCAATTATCTAGATCGATATGAAAGTAGGCGCAGATAGAACCAAAAACGCGATCCTTCGCCAATTACGGATAAGGATACAGCAATGCAAAAAACGTGTAAAAAATTTTCGCGGTGATCCACATTTTGTGGCGAAGGGCATGGCTATCGGTGTTTTTGTGGCCGCCACGCCGTCTATGCCTTTTCAGACAGCTATTGCCATTGCCCTGGCTCTTATCTTGCGATCCAGTAAAGCTGCCGCCGCCATCGGTGTTTGGCTTAGCAATCCGATTACGTTTCCTGTTTTCTACCTGGCGAGTTACAAAGTGGGTGCCCTTCTTTTTGGAATATCTGCTACCTACAACGCCGGCGACGAACCGGTAGATATTTTGAAACTGGGAGCCGACATAACCATTGCCGCAATTACAGGCGGCATCATTATCGGCCTTTGTCTGGCCATCGTGACTTATTTCATCACCCGTAAACTATATACAAAGATTCGCCCCAGTGGAAAAATGACGCCTATCCCTTTAAATTATGACCAGCCCTAAAGTACTCCTTGCAGCTTGGAATTTAAGGCCTAAGAAAAACATGGGCCAGAATTTTCTTTCCGATCCCTCAACGGCCGAAACCATAATTTCGCGGGCGAACTTGTCATCAGAGGATGTGGTTCTGGAAATCGGTGCCGGCCTGGGTGCTTTAACCATTTTCCTTGCACGGGTCGTTAAAAAAGTATACGCCGTGGAAAAAGATCGACAGCTTATTAAACTGCTTAAAGCAGAATTGCTAGCGAATCGAATTTCTAATTGTGAAATTATTACCAAAAACATTCTGCACGTGGATTTGCATGCCATTGCCGATACGACCCGGAGCAAAATTACGGTTATCGGCAATTTGCCATACGGTATCTCATCTCAAATTCTTATTAAACTCATCCAATCAAGAAGTGCCGTTGAGCGCACGATTCTCATGTTCCAGAAGGAACTGGCACAACGCCTTACCGCGCAACCCGGCGGCCGGGATTACGGTCGAATAACTGCCATGCTCAGATACTGCGCCGACATTCGAATACTTGCAACCATCAAGGCTTCGGTTTTTTATCCACCGCCCAAGGTAGATTCCACCGTTATCGAGACTCGATTTAAACCCACGGCGATGTATGGTCCCCACGATGAAACCATGTTATTTGCTGTCATCAAAGCAGCCTTTGGCAACAGACGCAAAACGTTAAAAAATGCCCTGGCCGCAAGCGAACTTGACATTGATTCTCAAACTGCCCTGAAAGCATTGAATTCAGCAGGAATTGATCCATCGCGCCGGGCGGAAACACTGAAGCCTGCCGAATTTGTATCTCTTGAAATTTGTTTGAGAGAGGCCATGGCGAAACGTGAAGGTTGAGAGGTTCAGGGTTCAAAGGTTCATGGTTTGGATGCGCGTCAAGCCGAACGATAGATAGAACGCTCACCGATATCTAATCATGGTTGGCAATGCCTGAATTTGGGGAGCATTCAAAATAGCGGTAGCCTTTAACTCTGAACGGTGAACCCAGAACCTTTAAACCCAGAATCCCTCTTTTAAACCTTGACCCTGCAACCCAGTGGTATTAGTATGAAACTATCTCAAATTTTATTAGAGTTTATCTAAAAAGGAGGCTAAAATGGCCGTAAAGATTTTTATTAAGCGTATAGTCCCGCAGGATAAAGCAAGACAGATGATTCCGCTTTTCAGGCAAATGCGAGCTTCTGCTACAAACCAATCCGGGTATATTACCGGTGAAACATTGAGAAGCCTGGATAAACCGGATGAATTTATGGTCATCAGCACCTGGCAGTCATCCGAAGACTGGAAGAAATGGCTGCAAAGTAAAGAAAGAAATGAGGTCCAAAGCAAAATTGATGACTTGCTGGGCGGTGAAACTCAATACGATATTTATCATTACGGATTTTCAGAGTAGAACCGGTTCGTTGTTCCTTCACATCAACTCGGCGATGGATACGCTACGATCCCCCAACATGTTGACGTAACTTCCCATTTCGTTGTCATACCAACCGTATATAACCGCCTGAGTTACCGGTATCCTGATGACCGTCCCCCCGGGGCTTGATAGCAGATTGGCATCCAGCCCCGGTATGTTGGCCAGGTCAATTGCTGCTTCTGCAGTTCGGGTGTGGGTTTCATGGCCTTCGATGGTAGCGGCCACTTTGGGCAATCCAATAATATCGCCGGATACATTCTGTTTTTCCGTATAATACAGATAACCCTCGGCATTGTCGGCTGCTGCCTGGCGATAAATATCGTTAATCATTTCTCCGCTGACATATGGCCCCGCCGGTTCTTCCTGCAAATTGATTACCAGTATGATCAATGATCCGCTGCTGGTGGGAATCCTGACCGATTCGGCGATAAATGCGATTTCCTGCATTTCAGGTATGACCAATCTGAGTGCTTTGGCGGCCCCGGTTGTGGTCAGGATGATATTGTTCATGATGCTTCTATTTTTCCGCAAGTCGGCCTTGCCGGCTTTGGGCAACCGGTCCAAAACTTCCTGGGATCCCGTGGCGGCATGAACTGTTGCCATCGAAGCCGACATGATCTTTTTGGATCCGAAAGCGTTGATCAGCGGTTTCACCATATGGGCCAGACACGTAGTGGTGCAGGATGCATTGGAGATGATTTTATGTCGTCGCGGATCATAATCGCTGTCATTAATCCCCATTACCGTGGTTACGGTATCCTGCGGCATGGGTGTATTTTCAGCCTTGATTTTAAAGGGTGCCGAAAGGATGACTTTATCCGCTCCGGAATCTAGATGGCCCCTTACGGTTCCCTGGGAATGATTCAAACCTGAAGTTGGGTCAAGAAATTGACCGGTGGTATCGACCACCAACCTGACATCATGTTCTCCCCAGCCAATTTCGGCCGGATCCCTGTGGCTCATTAAAAATCTGACGTTAACGCCGTCAATCACCATCGAACCGCTGTTTTCGTCCAAATCCTTGACAAGCGGCTGCCCGGTATGACCGTAAAGATATCCGTGGAGCCAACCGTAAGTCGAATCCCTTTCAACATAGTGGGCAATATCCGCAAGAGATGTCCCGGACTGGCGACCGATGTTGACCACGATTTCATCAAAGTATTTGCGTGCCACATGATGCCAAACAGTCAATTTTCCGATTCTACCGAATCCGTTTACACCAAGTTTCAATCCTGAGCTGCCGGCATTTGACATGTCTGTTACCTCCCTTATAATAAATTGCTGCACGTGTATGTTCATGGG
>CAMYLH010000109.1 GCA_947259065.1 uncultured Desulfobacterales bacterium | reverse complement strand
TAATTCCAGAATTCCAACATTCCATTATTCCAATTGTGAGCGAAGCGCCATAACTTGCGTTCCTAAACAACCTATATTGGCCGCCGCAATGTCCCTTCACATTATCATAGACGGTTACAATCTTATTCGACAATCAAAGAGTTTGAGCATTCTGGATTTGCAGGATATTCAATTGGGTCGCGATACGCTGGTCGATATGCTGGCGGCTTATAAAAAAGTCAAATCCCATCGCATCACGGTTGTTTTTGATGGAACCACGGACCCTGTGTTTTCACAGAAGCAGGATCGGCAAAAAGGGATCTCTATTTTATTCTCTCACAAAGGAGAGTCGGCCGATACCGTCATAAAAAAAATGGCCCGCAAAGAAAGGCAAAGGGCCCTGGTGGTGAGTTCCGATCAGGATATCGTCAACTCGGCAGCCGCCAGCGGCGCGGCGACGGTTAGCGCCAATGATTTTGAAAACAGACTGACAATGTCTGTTGACATCAATGGATTGCAATTCGATCGCGATGATTATGAAGGCTGGCGACCTACGACCAAAAAGAAAGGACCCAGCAGGCGATTATCCAAGCGGCAACGCAAAAACGACGCGAAAATTCGCAAGCTATGAAGATCATCATCGCCAAAACTTCGGGTTTTTGTATGGGCGTACGCCGGGCGGTTGAAATGGTATTGGACGCACCCGATCAGTACACAGAGCCGATTTTCACTTACGGACCGCTGATTCACAACCCCCAGGTACTTAATCTCTTACAATCCAAAGACATCAATGTGCTCCATGAGATCCCCAACCGGGGTTCCGGCACAGTATTGATTCGGGCTCACGGGGTCCCACCGACGGCAAAGCAAAAGCTTAAGGAGGCCGAATTTAACGTCATCGATGCAACCTGCCCGCGTGTTATAAAAGTTCAGACCATTATTCGGAAGCATGCCAAAAAAGATTATGCCGCGATTATTATCGGTGACAAAGATCATCCCGAAGTTATCGGGTTGCTCGGATACGCTCAGGATAAGGGGTATGTTGTCGGCGGCATGAAAGAACTCGAAGCCCTTCCGGCCTTTGACAATGCGATTATCGTCTCACAAACCACCCAAAACGCCCAGCTTTTGAAATCCGTGATGAGTTGGGCAGCCAAAAACCATTCCCATTACAAAATTTATAATACCATCTGCGATTCCACCGCGCGACGCCAGGCCGAAGTTCAAAGACTGGCCGAAGCAGTTGATGCCGTCATCGTGGTAGGCGGACATAACAGCGGTAATACCCGGCGGCTGGCCGAAATTGCACGACGCACCGGCAAACCGACCTATCATATCGAATCAGAATCGGAACTGGCATCCATGGACACGAGTGTGCTGGCGGCCGCACGGCATATCGGCATTACGGCCGGGGCCTCCACTCCGAACTGGATTATTAAAAAAGTCTACCGGGCCCTGGAAACTTTGCAGGTCAAACGAAAACAAAGCTGGCGCAGACTATGGTTCGGACTGCAACAGGCATTGTTATTGACCAATATCTATGTATCTTTGGGAGCCGGATGCTTGACCTATGCCAGCGCGAAGCTGCAGGGGTTCAGCCAGTTCTTCCCGTATGTACTGATATCGATGCTCTACGTTCAGTCCATGCATATCCTCAATCATCTGACAGGCAACCAAGCCGATCAGTATAACGATCCCGAAAGGGCTAAATTTTATCAAAAATACCGGCTGCAGCTTATCGTCCTGGCCCTGGCAGCCGGTGGCGCCGGTCTTGTGATTGCATATACCCTGGGTCTTTTCCCTTTCTTATTACTTCTGATCATGAGCCTGCTGGGATTATCGTACAATCTGAGGGTCGTACCGAAGTCGTTTGTCGGCATCCGCTATCGCAGGATCAGAGATATACCCGGGTCAAAGACCCTTTTGATTGCGATAGCCTGGGGCACTGTGACGGCAGTACTTCCCCCCCTGTCATTGACAGGCAAAGCGACTTGGATCACCGAAACAATCTTTTTATGGACCTCCGGTATTGTATTTGTGAGAACCGCATTTTTTGATATTCTCGACATGCAGGGGGATCGCATCGTCGGAAAAGACACCTTCGCCCTCCTGCTTGGAGAAAAGCGGTCCATGCGACTTTTAAAAAACATGCTGATCGTGCTGATTGCAGCGTTTATACTGTTGAGTTCCTTTCAACTCATTTCCTATCTCGGTTTAGTGCTGATCGGCTGTCCGATATTTTTTTTACTTCTCCTCTCAGCCTATGAACGGGGAGTTCTGCTGCCAAGCATCAAGCTGGAGTTTCTGGTAGAAACAAATTTCATCCTGGCGGGAGTTGCTGCGTTGGTATGGTCGGTATTTGAATTACACTGATTTTGGGATTATAGCCAGGAAACGACCATGAAGGTAGTAAAATTAAACATTGAAGATGTGCTGGATCTGCATACGTTTCGGCCCAAGGAAATTCCTGATCTTTTAGAAGATTATTTTAGGGAGTGTTTAAAGGTCGGAATTTACTCCGTACGAATTATTCACGGGAAAGGCAAAGGCATCCAAAAAAGGCGTGTCCGGGGACTTCTTGAAAAAAATTCCATGGTGAAGACGTTTAAAGAGGCGCCGGCAGAGGCCGGCGGGTGGGGGGCAACGTTGGTCGAATTAAACAGAAATTTAGAAACTGCAAATTCAAAAGAAAATTAAATAGACAGTGCTGTCTCCGAACAATCCCGCCCCCGGTCAAATTCGGCAAAGCGCGAGACTGACCCATGAGACTATGGCCTATATTTGATTTCCTCGATCTTGTCGGACAGGCTTTGCATATTAAACGGTTTTTGGATAAATCCGTCGCAGCCGCGGCTTAAAAGATCATTGGTCTGCTGATCGGCACCATACCCGCTTGAAAGTAAAACCTTAATTGCCGGATTGATAGCCTGCAATTCATTAACCGTATCAGCCGCTTCCATGTCCGGCAGAATCATATCCAAAACAACGAAATCGATATCATTCTGGTTATTTTTGTAAACATCCAGGGCCTCTCTAGCGTCTTTTGCCGTTAACACTGAGAACCCCAGTTTTTCCAGCATTTGTCTGCCAACACCGATGACGATCTCCTCATCATCAACAAGTAAGACTGTCTCTGCCGCCATTTGCTGTTCATCTCCATAGCCCCCCTGGTAATCATCAATCCCCTTATTCACCTTTCAGATTTGAATCAGTTTATCAGAACAAAATTGAAATTGCAAAATTAAAAAATGACCTTATACTATAAACATTAATTCATAGGAGGAAGGATGAAAACCAATTTTATTTACATGACTGCCGGCAACAAGGATGAAGCCAGGGAAATTGGGAAAGAACTGGTAACCTCCAGATTGGCGGCATGTGTTAATATTCTGGACAATATGAACTCCGTATATCTGTGGCAGGGGGAGATACAGGATGACCGGGAGGTCGTCATGATTGCCAAGACAACAGAGGACCGCATACCGGAGTTGATTGAAAAAGTCAGATCAATGCACAGTTATGACTGCCCCTGCATTGTGAGCCTGCCGGTTGCGGGTGGCTACCAGCCCTTTTTAGACTGGATTGCCGATAATAGTTCACCGCCCCGATGAAATAAGTGCAACAGAGATTTCATTGGGCAGGCAGAGCCGCGAAGGACGCTGAGGGTAAATTTTTTATTGATATCCATTATGATCCGATCGTTTGATATCCTCGTAATAGTGGGGTATTTTCTGGGGCGAAAACAGAAAAAGGATGTTTGACGGGCATCATCATAAAATGTAGATACAAAAATGTATAGAATTTCCGAGACGTTAAATTAGTTCCCTGTTCCCTTAAACCTCACTCGTATAAACCGCGGTCGGTACAGCCGGGCATCCGCCGCCATTTTATAAAAATCACTCGAATTTGCCACGTAGGTGATTATCAGTTCGTCCGCTGTTAAAGAAAGCTCCGGATGACCCTTGGCGGCATAGCAAAAAACGCCCTCATTCATGTTCATTTCCGGGCATTGATATAAATCTAACGGCTGACTCCAAGGTCCCCAGGGATGCGAAGCAAACCGGGCGGCAATATTTCGGGAACTTCCGTTTTCATTATATACAACGATGAATTTCCCCAGTGACGGAAGAAAAGACACCGAATACTCGTTGGCCATGCCCGCACACAGACGCTCTGCTTTAGTAAAATCCGGCGACCAATTCCCCTTGACATAAAAACGCCACTGATCGAATTTTGACAAGCTGTTTTCATCCACCCGTGCCAGAATCATGTACTTGTGATGGAAGCCACCAACGACATCCTCAGTAGTGCCGTAAATATAAAGCCAGGGGCCTTGTTTCAGCACCCAGGACCCGAACAACGTGTCGGCGGAAGAAGAAAAATTCCCCCAGGGTATCCTGTGCTGGCCAATGTGCCAATGATCCGGTCGATCCTCGGGATTGGCCACATGCCCCAACCATGTCCCGATGATTTTAAAACCAAATCCAGGGGGTTTCTCTGTTCGCTCAATTTGAACCAGAAAAAGATAGAGACCATGCCGCGTCAGCACGCCGTGATATATCCAAAACCATCCCCGCCCGTCGGCAGGCCGGATAAAGGCCCCGGGTTTGCCGGCCAAAGTCCGGCCGGAATAAAATTTGACCGAAGCCTTGGACGGAGACAATCCGTGTTGAATCGCAACAGTATTGTTAACGATGGTGGCGTTTACATGCTCGCCGCCCCGGATATCTCCCAGCCAGGTGTCGCCGAACAACCACAGGGTCGAATCATCCGACAGGGGTAACGAGTAAGCGCCGTCGGCCCCTGTCCACCCCTTGCGGTTATCGAACAGCGCATCGAAGCCGGGCAGTACTTCAACCCTGACTGCCGGCTGCGCTACACAGCCGATAACCAGTAGCAGAAAAAACAGGCAAATGGATTTTGCAATTTGTTTTTTAAACCTCATAATGCTCCATACACTTTGTTGTCAGCCCTGCCGCCAGTCGCCGATGTGGCCAGTCTGATCGATAAAGAGACTTCCGTCTTGCGGAGTCTCAACGAGGATATAAAAGCGAATAACGAATATCGAATCATGAATATCGAATGTCGAAGGAAGGAATTCTATCGATCACAACAAATACAATGGATAGAGCGCAGCCTCCGGCTTGTAGTGGCTGCAACGCCTACGCCTCGGAGAGCGATTCAATCCTTCGAAATTCGTTATTCGATATTCTGCGGTTCTGAGGTTCGCTGTTCAGCCCAGCCGCTGGCCTGAAAAGCGGCCAGTTTAATCTTCAAGAAACCGTGCCATTTTGGCGTAGTTTCATACGAGCCATTAGCTCTTCTCTGCTAACTGAATCCCCCCCTCATACATACAAACACCGTTGGGGGTTTTGTCCAGGTAACCTCCAATGGATTTGGTAAACAGCGGATCTTCATATACACTGCGTAGAAATTCATCACGAAATTTCGGATGGGCAATGCTGGCAATGGCAATGGCTTTTTCGCCGGAGGTCAGCTCCCGCAAATCGGCTATGCCGTATTCGGTGACGATGACAACCCCGTCATATGCACTGGCCGTGAGGCTGATTCCCGGCGGATGCATTCTGGCAATTTTTGACTCGCCTTTATCGGTAAGGCTTTTAATGGCGATGATGGGGGTGCCGTAGGCCCGGTCATTTAACGCCCGGATAAAATCCGGCTGGCCGCCCACCCCGCTGTAATATCGCCGGGGGTCGATAAAATCCGCCCAGACATTGCCGAACATATCGACCCCGATAGCCGTATTCACCGAAATAAAAGGGCTGTTTGTACGGACGGTATCAGTCGAATTGGTGTAAGCCGAAGGTCGCATTTGAACTCCGGTGCGCATATGGACGAAATCGTACAGTTCTCTGGAACCCATGATCAGACTGGTGGTGCTGTATCCCAGGTTGGCTTTCTTTTTTCGATTGGTGACAATTCCTTCGTGTTCCAGCAACATTAACCCATCGCCATACAGTTCGGTCTGAACCCCCAGGTCTTTGTAACCGGCATCTTTGATGGTGCCGATGACGGCGTCCGGAATTTTACCGATGCCTACCTGCAAGGTGACGCCATCGTGGATGAAATGGGTTGTAATCAATTCGCCGATTCTGCTTTCCTCCGGCGATAAATTCTCAAAATCCGGTGCCGCAAAATGGTAAACCGGTTTGACCTGGTCCTCAATCAGATAATCAATAGACTGGGCGTCCACCACGCTTTGTCCCTGGGTAAACGGCATGCTGCCATCCAGTTCCGCAATGACCACTTCGGCATGATCAATCGCCGTGTGCAGTGCCTCAACGGAGAGACCCAGGCTGTATTCACCGGTGTATTCATTTTGACGAACCTTAAAAAAAACAACATCCGGTTCGTATTTACGGCCCTCGGCGATGAGGCTGACCAGATTGGCCAGGGTACAGGGCAGATAATATGCACGGCCTTCATTGGCCGCTTTACGGACGTCACCTCCGGAAAAAATGGAGAAGGTCATTACGCGATCCTGCAATCCCTCTTCAACATAGGGAACCGGTCCCTGCAGCAACAAATGGACCATTTTGATATACGGCAGCCGCGGACGGTGTAATTTAATGGCATCGGTCAGCGCCGTCAGGG
>CAMYLH010000108.1 GCA_947259065.1 uncultured Desulfobacterales bacterium | reverse complement strand
GAGGAATCCAGCCGGGTGTTTACCCAACCCCCCGGCATTGACCGCACCTTCGTGTGGTCGGGCGATACGGATATTCTGGTCGCCCTGGTAAAAAGCGCTGAGGATTCGATGAACGTTGCCCAGGACACGGAATCGAGCGGCATCCGGGTCATTCTTTTTGTGGAAGATTCTCCCGTTTACATATCCACCCTGTTGCCCGTGCTTTACCGGGAATTGGTGTCTCAGACCCAGGCCGTGCTGGAGGAGGGCCTCAACGAAGAACACCGCCTGCTAACCATGCGCGCCCGGCCGAAAATCCTCGTGGCCAGAAATTACGAAGAAGCCGATGGTCTGTACGAAAAGTATCAACCATACGTGCTAGGCGTTATTTCGGATGTACGATTTCCGCGAAACGGTAAATTGGACGAAAACGCCGGTGTGACCTTTCTTTCCAAGATTAAAAAGGAACGTTTCGATATACCTCTTTTGCTCACCTCCTCGGAATCATCCAATGCTGCAAAGGCGGTTGAAATTCCTGCTTTTTTTGTCGATAAAAATTCACCTTCGTTAATCTCGGAGGTGCGTTCCTTTTTCCTGGATCAGCTTTGTTTTGGAGATTTCATTTTTCGTATGCCGGACGATATCGAAATCGCCCGGGCGTCCAATACGCGCTCTTTTGAGAGGCTCCTTAATGAAATTCCGGATGATTCTTTCGTGCATCATGCCAGCCGCAATGATTTTTCCAGATGGCTTTTTGCTCGCACTGAAATCATGCTGGCCTCCAAGGTGAGACCGATCCGGGAAGATGATTTTTCCACGGTCGATAAGCATCGGGAGTATCTCCTTTCTATTATCCAGGCCCGGCGCAGTCGGCGCCAAAAAGGGGTGGTGGTAAACTTTGAGGCCGGTGAATTTGATCTTGACACGGAATTTTTTAAAATCGGTACGGGCTCACTTGGTGGAAAGGCGCGCGGGCTGGCCTTTGTTTCCAATCTGCTCAAGCGACTTCCGGCGATTCACCAAAAATTTGAAAATATAAACATTTTTGTTCCCCAGGCCATGGTGATCACCACCGAAGGATTTGAAGCCTTTGCCGAGGAAAATAATCTGAAGGGCTATTCAAAGTC
Source organism: uncultured Desulfobacterales bacterium (assembly GCA_947259065.1). Classification (GTDB taxonomy): domain Bacteria; phylum Desulfobacterota; class Desulfobacteria; order Desulfobacterales; family JAFDCJ01; genus JAFDCJ01. The sequence continues at coordinate 5,552 of CAMYLH010000108.1, read as the reverse complement.
GGATGCCCCGGATGAAAAGATTGCAGAAGCGTTTTGTAATGCCGACTTTCCCCATTGGATCGCCGACGACCTGAAAGCCTATTTGGCAAGAATAACCTATCCACTGGCCGTTCGTTCTTCCAGCCTTTTGGAAGATGCACAATTTCGCGCCTATGCCGGTCTGTATCGAACGTATATGCTTCCCAACGATCATCCGGATCTCGATACACGGTTGGCACAACTGATAAACGCCATCAAGCTGGTGTATGCCTCCACCTATTTTCAAAGCCCCAAAGCGTTTTCCAGGCGGGTCGGACAGCGCACGGAAGAAGAGAAGATGGCGGTCATCATTCAACAGCTGGTCGGCGAACGATATGGCGATTATCTCTATCCGGCTATCTCAGGAGTTGCCCAATCGCATAATTATTACCCCTTTTCCAAAATGCAACCGGAGGAAGGAATTGCGACCATTGCCATGGGTCTAGGGAAAACCGTGATGGAGGGAGAAAAGGCCCTGCGATTTTCTCCGAAATATCCCCAGATCTTGCCCCAGAGGACCACGGTAGATGATATCCTGGAAAATTCCCAGCGATTTTTCTTCTCACTGAAAATGGGGGGTCCCTATCCCGAACTCGGAATCAATGAAGATGCCAATCTTGCAAAACGTGAGGTCGACGATGTCACCGAGGACCCTCCGATGAAACTGCTTGCCAGTACCTACATCCCGCAAGAGCATCGAATGCGGGATACCACCCACATACCCGGGCATCGGGTTCTCACCTTTTCTCAGGTACTCAAATATGATTTATTGCCCCTGGCCGGTCTGCTTTCAGATGTTTTACAAGTGGGCCAGGAGGGGATGGGATGTCCGGTGGAACTTGAGTTTTCGGTCAATTGGCCACAGGAAGAGAATCGCAAACCGGAATTTGCGCTGTTGCAGCTCAGACCGATGACCGCCAGAGCGGAGCTTGGGCAGGTTGAAATCAGTCAGGCAGACGTTGCCAGAGCGTTCTGCCACTCCTTCCACGCGCTGGGCAATGCTGAAAAAACTGATATTGCGGACATCCTCTATGTGAAACCGGATACCTTCGATGCCGGTCGGACGCCTGATATCGCGCAAGAGATCGGAGAGCTGAACGCCAGTCTGTTGCGGCAGAGGAAAAAATATATTCTGATCGGTCCGGGTAGATGGGGGTCGGCGGATCGCTGGTTGGGGATTCCGGTGAGCTGGGCGCAAATTGCCGGGGTCGGCGCAATGATCGAAACCTCCTCTCCGGATTTGAAAGCAGAACCATCGCAGGGGTCACACTTTTTCCACAACATTTCAACGCTGGGCATCAACTATGTTATGGTATCGGATAACAAGGAAGATTTTTTGGACTGGAGCTGGCTAACATCGCTTCCGGTGGTCAAAGAATCAAATTATGTGGCTCATGTAGAATTTAGCCGCCCTCTTGTTTTGAAAGTGGACGGCCGAAATTCACGGTGTGTCATGTATCTGGAGGAGTAGGCTCGATACTGGATACTGGATGCTCGATACTTATAAATAAAACTGAGTAACATCCTAATCTTTGTTTTGAATTTGTCTTTTTGATCATTGGGTATTAGCTGTTATTTGCGATTTGTTATTTGTTTTTTCCCTGTTTATCCGGATTAGGATTTCAATGAGGTAAGAAGCATCGATTAAATTTGTATACTTTCCTGGACTGCATCCTTCCCGCAATACTCCACCCCCAAAATACTGATGTCGTCGTCAGGTTTTGCCTTTTGACGGAATTCTTTAACCACCGCGTATACGGTCTCCACTATTTTCTGAACGGGTTCGTTGCGGGTTTTTTCTAAAATATCATAAAACCGCTGCTTCCCAAAAAATGCTCCGGCCAAGTTGCGATTTTCAATGAGACCATCCGTATATAACAATATTTTGTCGCCGGCTTGCAGTTCGATGGTCTGCTGATCGATGGCCTCCTCACTGCCAATGCCGATGCTGGGACCCCGGTGATCTAGCGTTTCTATGAATCCCTTCGAACGCACCAACACCGGTGGCGGATGTCCGGCACTGCTGTATGTCAGCAACCCCTCCTGTACATCAAGGGTCATACAAATAATGCTGAAGAAACTATCAAACCGTTCAAACGGAAAGGCATGATCCAGTCGGTTTAAAACAATATCCGGCGATACGAGCTCACAGTTATTACCCAAAAGGCCATCCCCGCTGTTTAGAAACTGGGAGACCGCCACCGAAATTAAAGCCGCCGGTACGCCATGGCCGCAAACGTCCAGCATATAAAAACCCACCTTGCGCTCATCCATGTTCTGTATGTTGAAAATATCGCCGCCGACCTGTTCGCACGGTTCGAATCTCCAGGCTACCTGGATATTTCCAATTTGGGGTGAACGATCCGGTAATAAGCTTTGTTGAATGGCTGCCGCTGATTCCAAATCCTGATCAATTAATGTCTGCTTTCTTTGCAGCTCAATTTTTTGCAATTCGATATCGGTAACATCATAAATGATGATCAGAAACATTTTACGGCCCTGAAATGTAATCGGACGGGTGCTGAACTGGAAATGTTTCTCAACGGGATTTCCCTTTATGTAAAACACGCGATTCAGCGGCTGGTTATCGACCGGCGCCCTATCGATAAGATTGTAAATAAGTGAACTGCGAAGGATACAATGAGAGCATTGCGAAGTTGCGCCACAAGTTTTATTTTCAATGATGGCGTTAACACATCCAATGGCTTCACCGAAACTTGTCTCCGCGATGGCTTCCGCCGCACTATCGAATAAATTCAGAAAAGAGTTATTAAATTGATGAACCTGCAGATTTTCGTCGGCGATGAGCACCGCAGAATTTATATTATCGAGTAATAGATTTAAAAACTCGTTTGATTCTTTTAAATTCTGTAATTCTGTCCACATGATGGAAAGCCCTTTGCCCTTAAGAGTATTACATAAGTACTAAACGAATCGGTTCCAGGTCCGGAGTTCAGAGGATACAACGGTTGGAAACCCGTTTACTATATTGATCGGGATCCGGCATACACGACTTCACCATTGGGTGAAAAGGCGTTATAAACACGATAAAGACAGAATCCCATTAATAGGTGTTGGTTGCGACTTTTTGAGTCTGGATCGCTGAACCCCTGGCCCAGACCTGGATCAGATGTGAATGCCTTTATTCCAAAAGTCACACCGGTTAACGTCACCCAAGCGTATTCAAAACAGTCGCACCAGGGCAGGCCTGAACCGTTCAACCTTGGAGTAATATACCTTAATAGTTGATGGGTTTCTTTGATTTAAATCAAAATCTGAAATATCTGTCAGACTCAATTAGATGAAAATGATTTATAGCCAAATTGATACTAATCACTGTTTGGGGAATCACCAAATTAGTCAAAGCATGGGGGGGTAGAACCCAATTGAGTAAAACCCTAAAAAGATCCTTGTGATAAAGCAGATACTGGACTAAATAATATCGATAGCAGGTGTAGATTTTGCTGACAGGAAAACCCCGGTCATTCGGCGCTGGCGGCTCAACGATTGCCAGTGTCGCCAAGGAGTATTTTAGTCCCGGTGGATATGGGAAGACCCGTGGTCTCAAAGAAAACGAATCAAGCAAAAACCGTTCTACTCACCGCGCTGGTTGCCAATCAGGCCGGTGAGATATTCGAGCTGGATGGGTACGCGGCCGTCGGAATGGCCGGACCCCGGTTGGAGCCGCTGACCAAGAGGCAAACCTGCCGCATGCCTTACGGCAGCGAGCTGATGTATCTGCCCGATCGAAAGCCTGTTCTACTGAATAGCAAAACCGGCCTGATCGAGACGCTGAGAGAAAATCCGTATGCACCGGGAGAAAATATTTTCCCGGTAGCTGCCTTCAATTCACCAGGCTATGTCCTTACCCGCGTCTGTGCCTATCGCGAAACCAAAACAGCGCAGACCCTGCCGTTGTTTTCCTACGGAGCAGTTGGCTGGCACAATAAAAGCTTTCGGTCTGCCGTTGTCCAGGTCGATCCCGAACCGCGTCAGGACCTCAGGCGTATGCAGCACAAAGATGTTGTGGCCGGAGTCGAGCGGATGCGCAGGCAGATGCCGGGCAACCGCCTGCGGACGCACCTTGAAAAATGTGCGCTGACCTACGGCTGCCCGGCCGGGAAAAATTTCTTTTTGGGACGTTACGAGGCACCCCTGCCGACTGCTAAACAGTGCAATGCCCGTTGTATGGGCTGCCTGTCCCTTCAGAAAAAGAGCGACATCCCCCACAGCCAGGACCGCATTGACTTCACGCCGTCGCCACACGAAATTGCAGAAGTGGCCCTGGCGCATATCCGGCGGGTGAAACAGGGCATCGTCAGTTTTGGCCAGGGTTGTGAAGGCGATCCCCTGCTGGCGGCCGAAGTGATTGAACCGGCCATTCGCCGTATTCGCATGCAAGCCGGCGAAGGCACGGTAAATATGAATACCAATGGAAGTCTGCCCGCTAACCTGAAGCGCCTGTTTGATGCCGGCCTGGACAGCGTTCGAATCAGCATGAACAGTGTTCGAAAAAGATGTTATGATGCCTATTTTCGACCCAAAGGCTACCGTTTTGCAGATGTCCTGAAAAGCATCGATGTGGCACTGACGCATGAAAAATTTGTCGCCATTAACTACCTGAACTGTCCGGGGTTTAACGACACACCCGGGGAAGTTGAGGCCCTTATCCGTTTTTTGGAGACGCACCCGATTCACATGATCCAGTGGCGCAACCTGAACTTTGACCCGGTTCGCTACTGGAAGGAGATGAATGCGGTCGCAACCCATGGCGAGCCCATCGGAATGGAAAATTTACTGAAAAGGATTCGCAAACAATTCCCGAAATTGAAGTTCGGATACTTCAATCCACCAAAGGAAAATTTCAGGATAAGCTTTGAAGCCATTTTTTGAGCATTGCATCTTGAAATTGAAACTTTTCGTTTTTGGATAGTATTTCTTTTTCAACAAGTGATAATAAGGCTCTTTGAAGGACTGACCCCGAATTAAAGCCGACGCTTTGAAGCTGCTCGGCAGCATAGATGCCTTGACCCCCTGTTTCAGCAACTAGCCGTAAGGCTTTTTTCTGGTTCTGAGTTAACAGATCCCAGAGAATGATAAATTGGTTCTTTTGGCTGGCAATAATCGATTTTTGGATATCATCAAGAACATCCAGGCTGACAGTGGCCGAACGCCACAGGTCAAACAAAAATTGCTGAATGTACATGGGCTGAAAATCGCAGCGTTCAACAATATCGATGATAATTTCTTTATCGACATTTACATTTTTCTTTTTGAAAAGTTTTTGGGCCCACTGTGTGTAAGGCCGAATTTCTATCTTTTCGAGTGGATAGCTTCGAGCCATTTTGTAAAAGGCTCGTTTAGCCGAATCGAACATCTCGATCAGAATATGCTTTTGGCTGCCGGAAAAGATGTAGCTGATATCTCGATGCCCTTGAATGACCTTGCGAAGGCGCTTTTCAAAACCTTGTTCTGAGTATTTGGCTACCTCCTGAAACTCATCAAACACGACTATCAATTTTTGGTTCGATGAA
>CAMYLH010000107.1 GCA_947259065.1 uncultured Desulfobacterales bacterium | reverse complement strand
AAATTGCTGAAATCGAGTGGGATCATGCCCGGGAAAGCCGATTATTAGGATGGTTCAAAAAGTTGCCGGATGAAAAAGTAGACGCGAGCCCAAAGCTTTGTATCTATTATGCCCGAGAATTGTATAAAAGCGGATACCTGAATGACGCTGAAAAGAGACTGCAAGCTGCCGATCAAATGCTGGAATCGGCATCAACAAGTGACCCGGTTAAGAAGGGCTTGCAAGGAAGGATCGCTGTTATTCGCGCATACATATCATCTCAAACAGGTGATGTCTCCCGTATCATTCACTTCTCTAACCAAGCACTGAAATCGCTCCCCCAAGGGGATTTGATGTGGCGAAGTGTGGCGGCCACAACCTTAGGCTTTGCCTATGGTTGGAGGGGTGCAGGAGATTTGATAAAAGCACAACAGGCTTTTTCCGAGGCCATGAAAATTAGCAACGCCGCGGGAAATATATTTTATAACATTTTCGCTGGTATTTGTCTTGTGGCAGTTATGCAGCTACGATGTCAATTTAAGGAGGCAAAAGATATTTGCCAACAATCGCTGAGTCTCGCAAATGAGAATGGCCTCTCCGAAACGGAAATAGCGGGCTCCCTTTATGCAAGTTTGGGCATGACTTTCTGTGAATGGAACGATCTTAACGAAGGGATTCGCCTGATCAACAAAGGCATCGAGTTGAATAAACAAGGGCGTGATCCTTTGATGCTCGCGAGTTGCCGAATTAATTTATTTAGAGCATTAATATATCGGATGGATCTCGTTGGTGCATTTAGTGTAATAGAGAAGCTAAATGAGAGCACGCGTGAATTTAGACTGCCCCCCTGGATTACTAATGTGATTGCTGCTAATAATGTATATTCCTGGCTGGCAAACGGCAACCTGAATGCGGCCACACAATGGGCGAAAGAAAAGGGATTGAGTGTCGATAATAAACTCACAAACTTGCGTGAGCCTGAGCATATTGCCTTGGTTTTTATTCTCATCGCCCAAGGGCAGTTGGATGACGCCGATCGATTATTACAGCGTTTAATTGAGAATGCAAAGGCCGGTGATCGCGTTTATGTGGTGATCGAAATGCGACTGATGAGAGCATTGATCTTTAAGGCACAGAAGAATACATCAGCCGCGCTGGGTGAGTTGAAAAAAGCCTTATCGCTGGCTGAGTCTGGGGGTCTTATAATGATCTTTGTTAGCAAAGGAAAGCCCGTTGCTGAATTGCTGGAAGAAATTATTGCGCTCAAAAAAAGCGATCATGACCTTAGTAAAGCCGGCTTTTCGCTATCCTATGTCAAAAAATTACTGTCCGCCTTCAAAGCGGGCACACCGCCAAAAATCGAAGGTCTGATGGATCCGATAAGCGAGCGCGAACTGGAGGTTTTACACCTCATCGCGGCCGGATTATCAAACCGGGAAATCGCCGAGAAACTTTTCATTTCCTTAAATACGGTAAAAACCCACACCAAGAACATCAACAGCAAATTAAACGTCAACAGCCGCACCCAGGCCATTGCCCGAGCCAAAGAGCTGGGACTCTTATAAGCCTCGCAAAACAAAAATCTGGGCTACTGAAAATCATGGTTTCTTTTGCATTATTTCCCTTGCAAAGTGATTCCATTAGCGACACGCGGCGCAGGCCCCTGCGCTGCGCGAGCGACACAGTAAATCAAAAATCTCCTATCCAAAATCCAAAATTCCCCATACGTTGACCACTTCCCCTTTCACTTTGCTTAAAACTCAATTCTAAATTAAAAAAATCACCCCCTAAAATCACACCTTGGTGTGATGACTAACTGCATTTGGTTTCCTATATTTCCCCCAAACAACGTCAGAAAAGTAGGAATACATGATTAACCGTTGCCAGGGCTCAGTCTGATAGGCAGAAAACGAGGAGATATTTCCATGACAAGACCGCACCAATATCATGGTCCAGCAAATTACAGGATTAAATTGAGAGGGCGCCTCGACCAAAACTGGTCAGACTGGTTTGAGCAAATGGCGATCTCCACCGAAGGCGACGAAACAATTTTAACCGGTCCGGTGGCAGATCAAGCCGCATTGCACGGATTGCTTATCCGCATACGGGACTTGAACCTGACGCTGTTGTCAGTGGAACGTTTATTCGCGGTTCGGCAGGAAAGTCAATAAGTCCCATAAACTTTCATCATTCAGGGAGGTAAAATTAAATCATTGCAATTAAAATCAGGAGGAACCAAAATGTTTACTATCAAAAGTTTTCTAAATTCATTGTCATTCAGATCAGTATCTTTTCTAATTATTTGTGTGTGTCTTGGATTTTTAATAAGCTGTTCGGCAGAAGTAAATGGCCCAAAAATAAATGTGTCAGGGGGCGGAATTAAACCTGATACTTTGGAATGGATTTTCCCGGAAGAGGCGGGCTGGTCTTCGGCAGATTTACAGGAAGCCCATCAGTTTGCTATAGAAAGTGGATGCCAAGCCGTGATCGCGCTGTATGACGGCAAAGTCTTTTTTTCCCGGGGTAATATTCACAAAAATTATGAAGTCCATTCGATAAGAGAAACATTTTTAAGTGCGCTCTATGGCATCCACCTTGCGCAGGGAAATATAAATCTGAATGCAACTCTGGAGGATTTGCATATTGATGATATTACTCCCGGCTTAGCCCCTGCGGAAACGCAAGCCGAAGTAGAACATCTGTTAATGTCCCGTTCCGGTGTTTACCATGAAGCTGCCGCCGAAGACCAAACCATGATCGATACCAGACCCGCAAGGGAAAGTCATGCTCCTGACACTTTCTTTTATCATAATAACTGGGACGTCAATGCATTGGGGACCATTTTTGAACAGGAGACCGGTGAAGACATATTCGAGGCTTTTAAGAAGGAAATCGCCGATGTCGTCGACATGGTTGACTTCAGCATCGACAACTGCTCATATCAATATGAATGGAACAAATCTCTGCATCCGGCTTATCAATTCAGGATGAGTGCCAGAGATATGGCAAAATTCGGCGCGCTATATCAGAAAAATGGTAACTGGAAGGGTTTGCAGGTCATTCCAAGTCCCTGGATCGATGACAGTACCATGGCATATTCAACGATGGACAATACTGATGGTCTGGGCTATGGCTACCTGTGGAAGGTTATTCCAGAGGATTCAGAGATGGGACAGATGATCGGCTATCCGGGTTATTATCACACCGGAGCGGGTGGCCATGCGCTGGTTATTATGCCGGATTTAAAACTGGTCATCGTGGAGCGTTACGATGCGGATCAAAACTGGGATGAGCCGGGGGCTGCCGGATTTGAACTGGCAATGACTATCCTTGATGCCCGCTTAGCCGATTAGCGCAATTGAACAGCCCGGATTTTGATGTCGATGTGACCGAATTTAATGATGGCGCACTGAAGGAACAGAACGCATGAACAATTATCAATCAAAGAAAAAGCCGGTCATTAAGTTTTTGTTTATTGGATGTGGAACGATGACGGTTCTGGTAGTCGCTATGATGATTGGGGTTAGTGTCTGGCTATTCTCGGGACCAGAAGATATAGAAATGACAGCCTATCACCCTTTTCGATCAACGACTGCAAAGGAGCAGTATCTTAAATTATATGATAAAAGGGCGAAGAAGTGGCCAGTCGATTCGCAGACCCGATCAGTGGATACTTCTTACGGTCAAACATTTGTCCGGATGAGCGGTCCAGTCGGTGCCCCGCCGCTGGTTCTACTGCATGGAGCCGGTGGCAATTCGTTACAATGGATGCCAAACATAGAAGCGTTATCCCAGCGTTATAGAGTCTATGCAGTCGATAATATCTATGATTATGGTCGAAGTATCTATACGAAAATAATAAAGGACCCGGATGACATTGTGAACTGGCTTGATGAGTTGTTCAGTGCTCTTGAGTTAGGAAACAATATCAATCTTATAGGCCTGTCATATGGAGGCTGGCTGACAAGCCAGTATGCACTCCGTTTTCCAGACCGACTCGCTAAAATTGTGTTACTGGCGCCGGCTGGTACCGTGTTACCCATACGGTTAGAGTGGATCATGCGAGCAGTTCTCTGCTTAGTGCCTCATCGTTACTTCACCAAGAGTTTTATGTACTGGCTACTGGAAGATTTAGCGACAAAAGATGAAGCCAGTCGTATAATTTTAGATGAGGAGGTCGACGCAACGTTGGTGCGTATCAGGTCTTTTAAACCAAGCCGGTTGGTTAATCCGACTGTTTTGGCGGATGAGGAATTAAATAATATAAAAGTGCCTGCGCTCTATTTAGTCGGTGAACACGAAAAAATATATTCCGCTCAGAAAGCCATCCAACGCCTTCATAAAGTGGCACCACATATTGAAGCAAAGGTTATTCCCAATGCCGGTCACGACTTAACAATTGTGCAGACGGATATGGTGAATACAAGGATTCTTGAGTTTCTGAAACAACTGTGAGGATCATTAAGAATTAAGAATCAATGGTGAAATCAAATGGATTCAAACAAAATAGAAAATGCCAAGAAACCGACGATGGTTGTGCTTCTAAGCATTGTTGTTTCCATAATTGTTCTGATTCTTGGCATATTGGGTATGTCGATACTGGCGAGTCTTAAAACTCCCCCATTCGAGATAAAAAACAGCGAACGTCCCTTACGGGTTGAAGCTCTGAAGTTTGCAAAAGAGGATGCGCCAATATTTATAACCGGTTATGGCGAAGTAAAAGCATTGAATGTAGTGCCCATCTCACCCGAAGTCTCGGGGAAAATCGTTCAGATACATCCCAGACTGGAAACTGGTGAGATGATCCCAAAAGGGGAGAAGCTTTTCGAGATCGATTCGGCGAACTATACAGCGTCTTATGAGGAAGCTCGGGGAGTCGTTCAACAGTGGGAAAATGCCATTATAAGATTGAAAAAGCAATCCACCATCGACACCAAGCGATTGAAAACCATCGAACGCAATCGTGCACTTGCAAAGGCTGAGTTTGAAAGAATTCGGAAACTGTTTGAGACCAAAAACATAGGTACCCGCTCAGGTGTCGAAAAGTCGGAACAGGTATATAATTCCGCATTAGACAAGGCTGACCAGATGGCTCAAGTTGTTGCACTTTATCCTATCCGGATTAAAGAGGCAGAAAGCAGTTTGAGTTCGGCCCAGGCCAGACTGGCTTTTGCCAAATCTAATCTTGTGCGATGCAAAATCCGAGCGCCCTTTAATGGGCGGGTCAAATCGGTATCGCTGGAAAAAGGTCAGTATGTCACTCCTGGGCAAAATACCGTAACTCTGGCAGATGATTCGGTCCTGGAAATCCATGTGCCCTTAAACAGCCGTGATGCCAGTAAATGGCTGTATTTTAACGGAGAAATGACAAATGGAAAAACCGCTTGGTTTTCCGGTCTTAAGAAAGTGCCATGTAAGATCCGATGGACAGAGGATAATAATGGGCAAACTTGGGGCGGTCGTTTGCACCGTGTGGTAAAGTTTGACCGGGAAACCCGGACTCTTACGGTTGCTGTGCGGGTCTATGCCGAAACCGTAATGGAAAAAAATCCTCAGTCTTTGCCACTGGTGGAAGGCATGTTCTGTTCGGTAATGATTCCGGGTAGATCCCTGAATAGCGTTTTCCGACTTCCCCGCCAGGCGGTGAGCTTTGAGAATACGGTATATCTTGTCGTTGACAATCGCCTGAAAACAGTACCGGTAAAGGTAGCACATATGGAAGGTGATAATGTCTATGTATACGACGGTCTGAATGTCGGGGATATGGTTGTCATTACCCGAGTCATTGATCCGCTGGAAAATTCACTGTTGGAAATAACAAACAAAAGCCAAAAGGGAAAACCATCATGAAACGCGTACTGGCAGCATTTGCCCGAAACACAGTATTTGCCAATATTGTTCTTGTCCTAATCTTTCTGGCAGGTGGAATCGCTACTATGTCCATGATCCGAGAGAATTTTCCGGAATTTTCTTGGGACATGATTACGATTTCAGTTCTCTATCCCGGGGCTGATCCCGAAGAAGTTGAAGAGGGCATCTGTCAAAAGATTGAAGAGGCCATAGAAGGTCTGGAAGGTATCAAGCAGTATACCACTCGGTCGAGTGAAAATGCCGGAACCGCCAATATCGAAGTAAAAGAAGATTATGATGTAAGTGACGTCCTGGAAAGGGTCAGAACCAAAGTGAATGCCATTTCCACTTTTCCGGTTGATGCGGAAAAGCCGGTCATCTCTGAGTTTATGCTTAAGGACCCGGTAATGTTGCTCTATCTTTCCGGCGACATGTCTGAACGCAGAATCAAAGAGTGGTCGGAGAGAATAAAGGACGAAATCCAGCAGCTTCCAGAGGTTTCTAAAGTGGAAATCCTTGGTGCCAGGGGATATGAAATCGGAATCGAGGTATCCGAAGAACGGCTGCGTGAATATGGATTAACCTTCAACATGATTGTGGATGCAATTCGACGCAGTAGCCTGAATCTTGCAGGTGGAACCATCCGAACTCGCGGCGAAGAGATTCGGGTACGAACCATAGGGCGTAGGTATACCGGGCAGGCGCTTTCTTCCATTGTTGTTCTGGCCCGCCGTGAAGGAGAAATCATCACGCTGGATCGTGTGGCCGCCATTAACGACGGATTTACGGAAGATCCCATCAATGCTCTGATAAACGGTGAGCCGTCCGTCCTTCTCA
>CAMYLH010000106.1 GCA_947259065.1 uncultured Desulfobacterales bacterium | reverse complement strand
TTGTTGGTTGGCCCCTATAATGATCATGGTTGGAGTCAGGCGCACTTTGACGGGGGCAAATATGTTGAAGGAAAAGTGCCCGGTACTAAAATGATTTATATCGATAAAGTGAATCCGGCCGATCGACCCGGCGTGACCATTCCTCAATTGGTTGACGACATGATTGAAAAAGGGGCCAAACTGATTATTGCGAACTCCGATGATATGAAAGACGGAACTCGTGAAGCGGCACAGATGCATCCGGACGTACATTTCATTCATATTTCCGGCGACGATGTGCTCACCGGCAAAGCTTCAAAAAATCTCAGCAACCTGATGGGGCGCATGGAGTATGGTAAAATGATGGCGGGGTTTGTTGCCGCGCATACGACGAAAACCGGTAAAATTGGCTATCTCGGGCCTTTGATCAACGAAGAAACCAGGCGCCTGGCTGCATCTGCTTACCTGGGCGCAAAATATGCCTGGGAAAAAGTACTCAAAAAAGACCCGAAAGATTTAAAATTTCAAGTGACCTGGATCGGTTTCTGGTTTAACATCCCGGGAGTGACGGCCGACCCCACCCAGGTGGCCCAGAATTTTTACAACACCGGTTATGATGTGTTGATATCCGGCATCGACACCACTGAAGCCGTGATTGTGGCCAAGCAACACAAGCAGCAGGGGAAAAATGTCTGGGCCATTCCCTATGATTATCTTGGTGCTTGTGGCGGTGCATCCGAGGTCTGTCTTGGTGTGCCGTATTTTAATTGGGGTCCGGGATACGTCAAATTTATCAAGGCCTCCATGACAGGTAACTGGAGATCCGAATGGGATTGGCAGGGTCCGGACTGGGAAGATATTAATAATCCGGATACCAGTACCGTCGGTTTTGCTGTGGGACCGGCCTTATCGGAATCAGTCAAGAATGCCTTAGCAGCATTTATTAGCAATTTAGGCAAAGGCGAAATCGATCTGTTCAAGGGGCCCTTGAAATACCAGGACGGAAGCACGTTTATCAAAGCCGGCGATACGGCCAGCGATAAACAGATCTGGTACATGGAACAGCTTCTGGAAGGGATGGCCGGGCAAAGCAGCGCCAAATAGCTTTTATGTGGATTGAGCTTCAGGATATCCACAAGCACTATGGGCCCGTCAAAGCAAATAACGGGGTCAACCTGAAAGTCGCCCCCGGACGCATTCACGGTATTCTGGGTGAAAACGGCGCCGGCAAAAGCACCATGATGAAAGTTCTGGCAGGTTTCAGCCAGAAAACCAGCGGGTCCATTCTGATAGACGGCAAACCGGTCAACTACCGCAATCCGGCCCAGGCGGTGGCGCTTGGGATAGGTATGCTGTATCAGGACCCGCTGGATTTTTCTCTTCTTTCCGTCCTGGACAATTTTATGCTGGGACAGACCAATGGGTTTTGCGAGCATAAAAACAATTTTCGGCAAACGTTTCTAAAACTTGCAGATTCCTTCAATTTTACCTTGCATCCCGATACGCCGGTAAAAATCCTGACGATTGGTGAAAGGCAGCAACTTGAACTATTAAGACTTCTGGCTTTGGGGGTTCAGGTTCTGATTTTGGATGAACCGACCACCGGCATCTCAGCCACTCAAAAAGATATCCTATTTAAATCGCTTAAGAAACTGACCGCAGCAGGCAAAAGTGTCGTTCTGGTATCCCACAAGCTGGAAGATGTAGAAGCCCTGTGCGATCAGGTCACCGTATTGCGTCAGGGCAAGGTGACCGGCGATATGGATCAGCCCTTTGAATCCAACCGGTTGCTGGAGATGATGTTTGGAACCCCGCCTCTGCCGCCTGCCCGTTGTTTGGAAACGCCGGGCAGTGACGTTCTGGTGATGAAAAGCGTTTCAGGGTCCGGCGGGCGTTCCGGTTTAAAGAATTGTGATGTTGTTGTCCGCGAGGGAGAGGTTGTTGGTTTGGCGGGCCTGGAAGGAAGCGGTCAGGGGGTGTTTCTGCGCATTGCCGGCGGCTTAAAGCAGCCGACCAAAGGGTCTGTATTTTTAGCGGACCGGGATATGAAAAAACAGGATCATCACACTTTTATCCGCTATGGGGTGACGATTATGCCGGCATCGCGCCTGGAAGAGGGGTTGATATCCGGTTTGAGCATCACCGAGCATTTTGCCCTGCAGGAGCATCAAAAGTGTTTTATGGTGAAGTGGCAGGAGGCCAATCGTTTAGCCGGTGAGCGCATAGAGAGTTTTCGAATAAAAGGGTTGCCCGATTCCCAGGTAGATGCATTATCCGGCGGCAACCAGCAGCGACTGCTGCTTTCCTTTTTGCCAGCGGATCCCGTGTTGCTGCTGCTCGAGAATCCAACCCGGGGTCTGGATATGGAATCGGTGAACTGGGTCTGGCAGCATCTACAAAAATATTGTCTCAATAAAACGAGCATCATTTTTTCATCCTCGGAGCTTGATGAAATCCTCATGGTGGCGGATCGAATTTTGGTTTTTTTTGATGGTCACATCATCAAAGATCTCAAATCCGCACAAACCAATGCGTCAGAACTGGGGAAAGCGATCGCAGGAAAGGCGTAGAAAAATTGAATATTGACGATTGAAGAATTATGGTGATTTACTGTTTATGAAATCCTATTTTAGCCAATCCCGCCAAATATTTTTGACACTGTTGGCGGTATTTTTTTTCACCACGCTGGTTTTGCTGCTTGCTGGAGCCCCGCCGTTCAGTGCCTATTACCATATTATCAAAGGATCCCTGGGGTCCTGGAATAAATTTGCCCATGTGACCAAAGCCTGGATACCACTTACCCTTAGCGGTTGCGGACTGTTATTTACCTTCAGAATTGGTTTGTGGAACATCGGTGTTGAAGGTCAGGTCATGATGGGGGCCGTGTTTACCACGGCCCTCCTTCGTTTTGGAACCGAAAGCAGTGCCGCCGCTTTTTTTCTGGGCGTGTCTATGCTGGCCGGTATGGCCGGCGGTGCACTCTGGGCGCTGATCGCCGGTTTTTTAAAAACCAGGGGTGGCGTAAATGAAATATTTGCCGGTCTGGGACTGAATTTCGTGGCCCAGGGAATCATTCTCTGGTTAATTTTCGGGCCTTGGCGGCGACCGGGGGTGGCATCTATGAGCGGCACCGAGACGTTTCCCGTAAATTTGTGGTTGCCCCATCTGACCTCCATTCGCCTTTCGCCCTTAGCGCTGTCGATTGTCATCCTTTCGCTGATCTTATCCGGTTTGTTGATGCGCTATACCCGAATCGGATTGAATTTAAAAGCCATTGGAAACAACCCGAAGGCAGCGTTTATTTTCGGACTCAAACCCAACCGGTATATGATACTTGCCATGATTTTTGCCGGCGGTTTTGCCGGTTTGGCGGGAAGCCTTCAGGTGAGCGGGGTTTACCATCGCCTTCTACCAGCCATATCCAGCAATTACGGTTACCTGGCACTTCTGGTGGTGATGCTGTCCAATTATAAAATCCGGCTGGTGCCCCTGGTGGCGTTTTTCTTTGCCTGTTTAAATGTGGGCAGTATCCAGTTGCCGATGGTGTTGCAGGTGGATTCATCCCTTAGCGGCGTCATTCAAGGGGCTCTAGTTCTGGCAACCCTGGGTGTGCATGCCTCGCGCAAGCACATAGCGCATAGCGCATGGAGCAAAGGGCATAGAACGCAATTTTGAATTGTGAATGCGGAATGTGGAATGCGGGGTTTAAAAGCGCAGTTAAAACTGAAGACAGCGCTAATAAGATGAGACGATGAGGATAGAAACGGTCAATTTTTTCACAACGGACCACAGACGACAAACAACAGACATTAAGCTTCAATATTAAACGAATTGCATTACGCCCTGTTTTGGATTTCGAAATTATTTCAGTATTTATATCAGTGCTATCCATGAGCGATGTTTGAGATCAATTTAACCATACTGTTTGCCGGTGTTGTTGCCGGGGCGGCACCGATTGTGCTCGCGGTGGTGGGTGAGACCATTACGGAAAAGGCGGGTCTCATAAACCTTTCGCTGGATGGCACTATTTTGCTAAGTGCCATGGCGGCATTTGCCGTTGCCTTTGAAACCCATAGCCTGATGATGGGATTTGTTAGCGGGGCCATTGTCGGTGCCCTGGTGGCAACCACCGTAGCGGTGTTCAGTATCTACTTGCTCCAGAATCAGGTGGCCGTGGGATTTGTATTAACGTTAATGACCCGTGATCTTGCCTATTTTATCGGCAATCCCTATTCGCGACTGCAGGGCCCTCAGGTGTCACCGCTACCGATTCCTTTGTTGAGCGAGATTCCAGTTTTGGGGGATATTTTTTTCAACCACAACCTGCCGGTTTACCTGAGCCTGATTTTTATCGCAATTAGCTGGTGGTACATCTACCACACTCCCCACGGCCTGAAATTGAGATCCGTGGGCGAACACCCCAGGGCGTCATATGCCAGAGGCATCAACCCCCAAAAGCTGCAATTGCTTTATGCTGTTTGTGGTGGATTATTCGTGGGGCTGGCCGGCGCCGCGTTTTCACTGGCCATTAAGCCCGGATGGGGACGGCCCCAGGGCGCGGAAGGAACCGGCTGGATCGTACTGGCCTTAGTGATTTTCGGGGGCTGGCATCCGGTCAAGGCGGCTGCCGGCGCTTACCTGTTTTCGCTTCTACAGGTGTTGGGGATCTATTTTCAGGAATGGCTGCCGTCGGTTCCGTCGCAGGTCTTTCAGGTGGCCCCGTTTCCGCTGATGATATTCACCCTGGTCATCATGTCTTTTGCCCAGAAGGAATCCGTATTACGATGGGCGGAAGGCAAAGCCCGCATCAAATCTCTGTTGAGCTTCTTTTCAGGGATGGCACCGGCTGCCCTGGGTAAGCCTTACCGGCCGGATTGATTTGCTTGTTTCACGATTTCTGCAGTCAATTACAACCCCTAAAAGAGGTGGCTTGATAAATCCCCTAAAATGGGAGCATTTTAATAATCATATTCACCGCTGAGACGCTGAGCACGCGGAGGATTTGTTTTATTTTTTACTCAATTCATAAGCCACCGGCTATGCCGGTGAGAATTTAAAAGGTTCTACCGTTACAGCGAGGGCATGCTTCATGGTGCAAAGCTGATTGATGCCAGCGGCTTATGAATTTCCGTCTCCGATCATTCTGCTGTCTTAACTAGAATACGCTTGCCATGCGATGATTGAAAACAAAAGTATGGAAATAGTACTGCCTACAACTCTAAGACGCTAGTCAAGAAGGAACGTAATATGCCGGTAGCGTTTGTCACCGGAGGAACGGGCTTTTTAGGACTTAATACTTGGCAGAGATGGAAGTACGTAAAGGAATTGAGAAGGGACTCGATGCGTTGATCATAAATCCGGTTAATATTATCGGTCCCTATGACTACCACAACTGGTCTCAACTTTTCATCCTCATCGATCGTCAAAAGCTATTCTAGTTACCAGCCAACTGCTTTGTAATACACAGAAAGCTGAAAACGAATTGGATTATCATTCGGTACCACTGAGGAGCATGCAATATTCAGGTCATCCTTCCCTAGTCTAGAGGGCTGCTATTACGATTAAAATCCATCTCCCGCCGTCCGCCTATTTATTCCCACAAATCCGTGCTCAAATATTTCAAGCCCGAATCGCAAATCAGCACCACAGCCGTCTTACCCTTAAAAGAAGTTTTAAGCAGCTCTAAGGCGGCAGCCACATTGGCGCCTGATGAAAATCCGGCAAAAATTCCTTCTTCTCCGGCCAATCGGCGCGCCATTTCGACGGCCTGGCGGTCGGACACCTGCAAATACCCGTCAATCTGGGCGGAATTGAGCATCGGCAACTGCGACATGACATAGCCGCCACCCTGAATGCGATGATTGGGATAGGTCACCGGCTGACCGGCAAGAATGGCCGCTCCCTCGGGTTCGACGATAAAGCACTTGATGGCCGGGTTGTGGTCTTTGAAGGCAGCGGTGCAGCCGGCATAAGATCCGCCGGTGCCGGCGAAATCGCAAAACAGGTCGATTCGTCCACCGCACTGACGGATGATTTCCGGGCCGGTGTTCAGATAATGGGCCCGGAAATTGCTTTTGAGTTGAAACTGATCGGCGCGAAAGGCATCGCGTTCTTTAACGATTCTTTGGGTTTCGCGCTCCACCAGCTCGAGATCTCCGCCGGAGACCTGGCCCGGAACTGAAGCCGGCAGTTGATCCACCAGAACGACTTCCGCGCCCAGGGCCGACATCATGCGGGCCCTTTCTACTGAGTTTCCTTTGGACATTACAGCCACAAAGGGATACCCCTTTATGCCGCAGACAATGGCCAGTCCGGTACCGGTGTTGCCGCTGGTTAGTTCCACCACAGTTTGACCCACAGTAAGTTCGCCGGATGCTTCGGCATCGGCAATGATCTGGCGGGCAATACGATCCTTTTTGGAAAAACCGGGGTTGAAATATTCCAGTTTAGCCAGAATATGGCCGTCCTCGTTGCGGGTTATTCTGGCCAGATCGACAAGGGGCGTGTTGCCGATCGCTTCTATTGCGGAAGGATATAGATCTGTTTTCATTATCATCAGGGCTTATCCTTAATTATCCTTAATTGTAGATCGTTGCAGTTCAGGTTTTGGCTTGGACAACCGACTCGCAGGCTCTTTTTTTACCAGGCGCAGTCCTGGAAATTGTTTTTTTATCGCATGAATCGTTTTATTTTTCAACGGGATGGAATTTGTCTGTCTATAGGATTTCTTACGATCGTCTCCAAAGAGATGGAGGCGGAAGACGAATTGAAAAAACACCATGATCAGCTCGAGGAAATCGTGCATGAGAGAACCGCCGCCCTGACAATACTAAATGCCCAGTTAAAACAGGAGATCGCAGAGCGTAAATTGGCGCAAGAAAAGCTCCGGCAGAGCTACGCTAAATTGCAGAGAAACCTTGATGAAATTGTTCACGCCATGTCGCTGACTGCCGAAAAGCGAGACCCATACACGGCCGGGCATCAAAAAAGAACGACTGAACTTGCTATGGCGCTTGCCGGGGAAATGGGGCTTTCCGAACATCAAATTAAAGGGGTTCAAATGGCCGGGCTGATTCATGATATGGGTAAAATATCCATTCCTGCCGAGATTCTAAGCAAGCCCGGCAAGCTAAACGAGGTAGAAATGCAATTGATCAGGAGACATCCCCAAGCCGCATTTGAAATATTAAAGAATATCGATTTTCCCTGGCCGGTCGATCTAATTGTACTGCAACATCATGAAAAGATGAACTGCTCCGGATACCCGCAAGGTCTTGCAGGAGAAGATATCCTGCTGGAAGCCAGGATTTTGTGCGTCGCCGATGTTGTTGAAAGCATAGAGTCCCATAGACCCTATCGCCCGGGCCTTGGCATAGACAAGGCTCTGGAAGAAATATCAAAAAACAGTGGAATCCTGTATGATCAGGACGTGGTAGATGCTTGTTTGAGACTTTTCAAAGAGAAAAACTTTCGGTATCAATAAAAGCCTGTTAAGACAGTGAATTCTCTTTAGGGATTTTAGGGCCGCCACTCAGGGGCTTTTTCCGTATCATGATAGAGGGGTTTGCCGAATTGATCCCGCTCTTCGCTAAAGTACCAAATCGTTTTCGGAAGATACTTTGCATAGTCGGGAAATATCCCGGCAAATTCATCGCGACACGGCTTGCAGAAGCCTTCCTTCTTGAGATAGGGGTATTTTTCTTGGCAGGAAGCTACGATTCGATCAAAAAAATGGTTACCCATAAATTTGTCATAGGTGATGCTGTGAAATTCGTTGCCTTCCATCCGGTTGTATTCATTGAGATTGCGATCGGGAAGATGAATTTCGCGGCGACGCCGGATGTCGATACCCAAAGCCAAATCTCGATGGACGATCCGCTCAATTTCTCTATCCTTGCCAATTTCGAACAGCACATTTTGTCCGTGGGGCTCAAGTAGGTAACCAAAGTTCAGGAAACATTCGACCCAGTGCCGGATGATCGGAAACATGATATTTTCCAAAATGAACTCTTGGGGATCTCTATCGCCGATGAGGTCAAAAAGTAGTGGTGTCTCCTCGGGGTCGAAAAAGTCTTTGCCATAGAGAGAAAATCCGGGGATAAGATTCCGCTCGTCTTCAACTATTGGATATGGTTTCATATCCCGAATGAGATACCCCCAATTTTCCCCGCGCGGAGAATCGGGTTGGAGGTTTCTATGTGCCACACCAATCACTTCCCTGAGAAAAGCAAATCGATCATCTAAATGGCGAATCCCTCTCTCGAGTTCCATGGAGATATTAATTGA
>CAMYLH010000105.1 GCA_947259065.1 uncultured Desulfobacterales bacterium | reverse complement strand
CAAATTAATAAAAAAAGTCAAGATATTGTTGATCAGAATATTCATTCATACGGGAGTTCGGCTGAAATGAGGGTCCTTTTAACCAATGACGATGGCATTCATGCCCAGGGTCTGTGGGCCCTTTACAACCGATTTGTCGGTGCCCATCATGTGTGCGTCGTCGCTCCGGGCCGCGAGCGCAGTGCCATCGGCCATGCGATTACACTGAATCAGCCGTTGCGTGCAATCCGGGTTTCTTTAAACGGGGGACATAGCGGTTATGCTGTAAACGGCACACCGGCCGACTGCATTAAACTGGCCATGGCCGAAATACTCCCCAAACCTCCGGATGTGGTGGTCGCCGGAATAAATCCAGGGGCCAATGTCGGCGCCAACTTAAACTACTCCGGCACGGTGGCCGCAGCCAAAGAGGCAGCCCTGGGTGGTGCTATCGGCATTGCAGTATCAATTGAAGGCCAAAACGCCGATTATTACGATGATGCGGCACTGTTTATCGCCCAATTATGCGATACCGTGCAGGTAAAAGGACTGCCGTTTGGAACGTTTCTTAATGTGAACATTCCAAACCAGCCCTTTCAACAGATAGCCGGGGTTCGAATCAGCCGGCAGGGCGTTGAATTGCTGTCCGAATATGTTGAAAAGCGCATCGATCCCCGTAGTCGAACCTATTATTGGCAGGGACGGGATATGCAGTCATTCGGGGACGATCCCGAAATTGACGGGGCTGCACTCAGCCAAAATTTTATTTCCATAACACCGGTCAAATGCGATATGATATGAAACTTCATGGAATGACGAATGAAGATTGACGAATTGTGGATGTCGCTCTCCGAGGCGTAGGCGCCACAACCCCTACGAGCCGGAGGCTTCGCTCCGTCAATTTAATATACCAGGGTATAGTTCCGCGCAGTTTACTGCGATAAAATTAATTCATAAGACCCAAGCGTTTAAACGCTGCCCGATTGTTTAAGGAAGGACCCATAGCATCTATGTTTATCACTCTGGAAGGTATTGAAGGCTCCGGCAAGACGACCCAAATGCAGCAACTCAGCACCTATGTTGAAAATCGGGGACATTCATGCGTGTTGACCCGCGAACCCGGTGGTACCGCTCTCGGGAAAAAAATCAGGACGATTTTGCTGGATCCTGCCAGCACCGAACTGGTACCCACGGCGGAATTGCTTTTGTATATGGCTGATCGTGCCCAGCATATCAATACTTTGATCAAACCCTGTCTGGCGGAAGGTAAAATTGTTTTATGCGACCGATATTTTGATGCAACCGTGGTTTATCAGGGCTTTGCCCGTGGGCTAGATACCGGATTCATCTGCGACTTGCACCGGCTCATATTAGATGACCTGAAACCGGAAATGACATTTCTATTGGATCTTTCACCTCGCATCGGTTTGGCGCGAGCTTGGAAACAGCTTGATAATGGTACGCGCTCCGGAACTGAAAGCCGTTTTGAAGAAGAAACCATTAGCTTTCACGAAAAGGTTCGTGCAGGCTATTTAGAACTTGCCCGCCGCCAGCCCGAACGTATCAGGGTGGTTGATGGCTCCCAGGATAAAAAACAGGTTCAAATGGATATCCGGGATGCACTGGCTGATTTTTTGTAGAAAAATTTAATATCTAATGAGCAATTCAATTCTGAACACCATTGGCAATACACCACTGGTTGAAATCAAAAAACTAAATCCAAATCCCAAGGTCAGGGTTCTGGCGAAGTTGGAATACTTTAACCCGGGTGGATCGACCAAGGACAGGCCGGCGCTCTACATGATCGAGGCTGCGGAAAAATCCGGTGAACTCAACCCGGATAAGACAGTCCTGGAAGCCACCAGTGGGAACACCGGAATTGGGCTTGCTCTGGTATGTGTAATTAAAGGATACCGGCTGTTATTGGTGATGAGCGAATCCGTCAGTATTGAACGTCAGAAAATTTTAAAAGCGCGCGGTGCCGATATTCTTTTGACTGCGGGGCATTTGGGGACAGACGGAGCTATCGAAGAGGCTTATCGTCTTTCGCGGGAAAATCCCGACCGATTTTTTATAGTGGATCAGTTTAACAACGAAGCCAACTGGAAATCCCACTATCACGGGACGGCAAAGGAAATTTGGCAACAATCCGGTGGCGACATCAATACCTTCGTCGCCTGCCTGGGTACATCCGGTACGCTGATGGGAGTCTCGCGTAAATTAAAGCAGTTAAACCCAGCAGTTCAAATTGTCGGCGTTGAACCCTATCTGGGCCACAAAATCCAGGGATTAAAAAATTTGAAAGAGGCTTATTGCCCCGGGATATTTGAAAAACAGCGCCTGGATAAAAAAGTCAATATAGATGATGAAGTAGCCTTTAAGATGGCCCGAAGCCTGGCAAAAACTGAGGGGCTGCTGGTGGGGATGAGCAGCGGAGCAGCCATGGCGGTGGCTCTAAAAGAGGCGCAGCAGATGAATGCTGGCACGGTAGTGGTGGTTTTGCCTGATGGCGGGGAACGTTACCTGAGCACCTCCCTTTTCGCCGTGCGGGAAAATGTGGGGCTCAAGCTGTATAATACCCTAAGCAAACGTAAGGAGATCTTCGAGCCTGTTGTAGCGGGAAACATTTCTTTATATTCATACGGTCCCGCCGTTCATACGAGAATGCATATCGGTGAAATGCGCCGCTATGTGTTCGCCGATCAACTCAGTCGGTATTTACGATATCGTGGCTATCATGTCCGGCATGTCATGTCCATCGCCGATCTGGATGACAAAACCATCCGCGAATCTGAAAAAGCCGGTCTGGATTTGAATAAATTTGCGCGGGGACATATCGAGCAGTTTAAAAAAGATTTGTCGGCACTCAAAATCCGAGCGGCGGAAAAATATCCTCTTGCCAGCGAGCATGTCAAAGACATGGAGGCGCTTTCACAAAAACTTGTCAATAAAGGATTTGCCTATGAAAAGCTGCGTTCTCTGTATTTCGATATTTCACGCTTTTCGGACTACGGCCAATTATCCGGTATTGATATTCACAAGATAAAGCTGGGAGCCACGGTTGATTTAGATGAGTATGAAAAAGAAAATCCCAGAGATTTTACGCTTTTTAAACGATCGAGACTATCGGAATTAAAAAGAGGGATATTTTTCAAGACCCCATGGGGAAACGTGCGGCCCTCATGGCACATTCAATGTGCCGCCATGTCCATGAAATATTTGGGCGAAAATTATGATATCTATGCCAGCAGCCGGGAGTTGCTTTTTCCCCATCATGAAAATGTCAATGCCATTGCAGCCGCACTCACGGGCAGGTCCTTGGCCCGTTTCTGGATTCACTGCGATCGTGTTCTAATCGATGGCAAAAAAGTGAATGAAACCGATTCCGGTCATACCCTAGACGATCTTATGCACATGGGCTACTCGGGACGGTTGATTCGATACTGGCTGTTTACATCCCATTACAGGAAACCCATTACGTTCGCCACAGACCGGTTGATGGAAGCAAGGCAATCACTGCAAAGAATCGATCAATGCATTCATACCCTGCGACATATCAGGGACGGGCAGCCTTATGCGGATCTGAATCAATTGGTGTATGATATTAAGCAAGGATTTATCCGGGCCATGGATGATGATCTCAACATATCGGCGGCCATGGCCTCCTTGTTCGGCAATGTGAAAAAGATCAATATTCTTGCACTGGAAAAGAAAATTGATGCCGAAGGCGCATCCAAAGTCCTGGATGCATTTCGCAGCATTGATGCGGTGCTCGGATTTCTCGAATTCGAGAAAGATAATGAGGACGCAACGATCCAAGAGCTCATTAAGACCAGAATTCAGGCCAGATCGGAGCAAAACTGGGAGCTAGCCGACCATATTCGCGACCAATTGAGAGCACGTGAAATCATTGTGCGGGACGAAAAAGTATGAAACCAATCTGTTTTCCATCCACCTATGTTTGTGATTGCGTTGCACAGGCGCTGACTGCCTGCTTCGGACAATTTATTGTTTACCAGCCGCTGGCCGGTGAAACACCGCTGCAAATGCGACCCTGGATAGAAACAGGGATTTTGGACCTCCGGGTACCCTTGACAGGAGATGAGAATGAGCTCAAAGCAGCGGTGAAACATTATTTGAGTTGGGCCGATCTCCATTTTGATGATTCAGGCGCGAAACCTCCTTTTCTGCAAACCTGGAAGGATACGATACCTTTTTTTAACGCCACATCTTCCTCACAAGTTGTGGCCGAAATTAAAGGGCAGGTCCGCGGAAAACCAGCAACCAGAGCCCCGGAGCCTCTTTTGGCAGCCAGGCTTTTTCTTTATTTTGCACAGCAATTCGATCGGCAAAACCAGGAGCTTGCCCAGGATCTGGAACGGCACCATCAGCAGGAAGCAGAATTGTTGCGGCAACTGAAAATGGAAGATGATAGCTTGACCGCTGAGTTTCAAAAAAAAGAGGTACAAATACCGGACGATTCCGCCGATTATATGGTTTGGGACCGGCTGGAAGCCTGGACCCGGATTTTGTTATCGGATACGGACATATCCGGCCTATTTATTACCTATATCCCTGACATTTTGCAGGAACTACTCGACAAAACACCGTCGGCGGTAGAACTGCTTCATTTCGAATCGATTCCAATCGGCACTGCAAAGATCACCGGACTCGCCCCTTGGCAGCAACAACTGGAGTCGGATCTTACTCATATCGTTGAACATAAATGGACAGCGACCACTGGCAGGCTGCTTAATCAGCCACGTTTTCCAGCCGCGAAAAAAACGATATCCCTCAGAGTTTATCTCGTGCCGGATCAAAGGCCGCGGATTTTTTTTTCACGCTGTGCTCAAATCCAGCCTTCCGACAGAGATGCGTCCTATTTCGACGCTAAATATAAAAACACACTCATCGGGTTGATTCAGTTTAACAATTAATAAATGCAATACATCCCCGCCGTCACTATAATTCAGGTAAAATTTCAGCCACTAAAACACCAAGACACAAAAAAATCGAAATTTCAGAAAAAAATGGTAAGAGGGCTTGACTCAATTTTTTTATTGGTATAAGGACATCCCCTTGGTATGTGTCTAACTCCGTATCGGGATCAAATAGAAGGTTTCAACACCATTTTATTATAATTCATTGAAAGGAGAGTTTAATAATGGCTTTTAATCCTATCGTCGATGAAGAGAAATGCGCAGGTTGCGAAGAATGTGTGGATGTTTGTCCTGTCGAAGTTTTCGAGATGCAGGACGGCAAATCCGTGCCCGTCAATGCCGAGGAATGTCTTGGATGCGAAAGCTGCGTTGAAGTGTGCGAAGAAAGTGCGATTGTCGTCGAAGAGACCTAATTTTTATAGCGAGAATTCCCCCTGAACCTGAATGGAAATTCCAGGGCAGGGGGACCCAACTTTATTATTGCCCTACCATCCGTATCTTCACTGATTTCCTCTTAGAATTCAATTTAACCGTGAACATTGAATCACTCAACCCAGGAATCAGAAGTGCAGAGACACACCCAGACTCAGTGCATAAGAGGTCCAATTGACTTCGTTTAATCTTGTTTTTGTAGTGCTGCCATCGGAAAAAAAGACTTTGTCTGTGCCGCCATCGGTTGACCAGTCCTGATAGTCGTAATTAAAATTCAAAGCCCAGTTGTGATGGAGCCACAAGTTGAATCCTGCCCCAATTTTCCAGCCATTGCCGTCGGCATCGTGCTCAAAGCTTTTTGGATGTGCGAAATCATTTCGAAGATTCCAATCTGCTTCAGCATGATAATCGGCCCAGTGATATTCATAGGTAACGTAAGTCTCAACTCGATGGGCAAAGGTTTTTATTTCGCGGGCCTTAAATCTCAGATCAAAACCGATCCAGGGACCATGCCATTCGGTATCGTAGGAACTGTTCAATCCGGAAAACGAGCCTGTAGCAGGGATAGTCTGCTTGCCGTCGGTGATGTTCAAATTTTGTTCGTGATATGAATAACCCAATAGCGGAGTGATTGTTCCGATCTCTGCCTGACCGAATCTAAAAGGATAGCCGATGGCCAGCGAAGCATCCCACACGTAATCATCATCCGTATGGTTATTGGATCGGGAAAACTCTAAAGTGCGGTTGTCCCCCAGATAATCCGAATCCTGGTTGTCACCGTCAAAAATCAAGCCGTAGTTTGCATAACCTCTGAGGGCAATGATGTTGGGCCATACGACACTGCCCTGGAATTTTAGCTGGTAACTTTCAACATCGTCCCAGGTCAGCTCTGATAAAACGTTGGGGTTGTTGCCGTTGATATCCCCGGCGATGTTCCAGTCCAGGTCATCGACGCGATAACCGGCGCTCAGGGAAAAATCAGTTTCGAGCGCGGTGCTCTTTTTCTTCTCGGCGCGAATTGATGTTTTAGCCGCTGAAAAGCTGCCTGAATCGGCCATCGCCGCGGGAGCTGCCAGCAAAATAAGGATGCTGATAATCGTGATAATCTTCTCGATCTGATATTGATGATCCTGCATGTTTTTAAACCTCTGTGCAATCCATTGTTATTCTCACCGCTTTCGTTGGAAACCTAGTAACATATATCGGATAAATAAAAGCAAACTTGAACTCCTTGGCACCGTTTATGGATTTCGCGCAATCGATTTGCAGACATACGGCTTGCGTGCTGCAACAATCTGTGATAATTATATTTTTTATGAAACAATATGTGATCGATGAGCTAAGACCGGCGGATTATAAAGCGCTCAAAACCTATCTGGACGAGCATTACGGGCCGTCTGAAATGGACGGGATCTATTGGATACCGGTTGCGGCTGATATATTAACGGATATCCAGTCGGAGCACCTAGAATGCCGGCCGCAATACTTTACCGTCGATCTTGATGGCAACCGCTTGGCCAGCGAATTTTTAGTGCGCAGCAAAAATCGCGTACGTTGTGACTGTATTCACTACGCCACCGTAAGCCAGCGCAACTGGTTGATTGACTTCATCGATAATATTTTTACCCGGCTGCAGATCAAGACCTGAGCTTTTCCAACTTATGATACGGACCGTATTTATTTTGTTGTATGTATTCCCGGCAACTGCTGTTTTTGCTAGCATTGCGATTATCGTGTCTTTCTTTTCGCGCACGGGAAACTCCGTTCACATCATTGCCAGGATCTGGTCAAAATCCATCTTATTCGTCAGTGGCATCAAGGTCGACATCGAGGGATTTACCCATATTGATCCCTCCAAATCCTATGTTTATATGTCCAACCATCAGAGCAATTTTGATATTCCCGTGCTTCTTGGCTGTCTTCCCATTCAATTCAGATGGCTTGCCAAGGCGGAGCTTTTCAAGATTCCGATCTTCGGCCGTGCCATGAGCGGTGCCGGCTATGTCAAAATAGATCGATCCAATCGAGAATCCGCTTTTAAAAGCATTGACGAAGCAATCGAGAATCCGCTTTTAAAAGCATTGACGAAGTCGCCGCAAAGATGAGAAACGGCGTATCCGTCATGATATTCCCGGAGGGTACTCGAAGCGAAGACGGTAATATCAAATCCTTTAAAAAGGGGGGGTTTGTTATGGCCGTTGACTCCGGAGCACCGATAGTCCCGGTCATACTGCGAGGAACCCGGTCGATTATGTCAAAAGGCAATTGGCGAATTAAGCCCGGTAATGTCAGCCTATCCATTGAAAAACCCATCAACACTACCGGTTACACCCGGGATACCAAAGATGATCTGATAAAAAATGTCAGAAGCGTTATTTGCGAAGTATTTGGAAAGGGAACAAAATTTGACTCAAGCGCTTAAAATTATCCCTCTCGGCGGGCTGGGAGAAATCGGCATGAACATGCTGGTATTCGAATATGGAGACACCATGTTTGTGATCGACAGTGGGTTGATGTTTCCCGAAGATCACATGCTCGGGGTTGATTTTGTCATACCGAATATGGACTACATTCGTCGTAATCGGTCCAAATTCGTAGCGATTGTATTAACCCATGGGCATGAAGACCATATCGGAGCGCTGCCTTATCTAATTAAAGAAATTAATGTGCCGATTTTCGGTACCGCCTTTACTTTAGGTCTTGTGCGCTACAAGCTCGAAGAGCGGGAACTGATATCATCTTCTGTGCTGCATGAGATCTTTCCGGATGAAAAATTGAGATTAGGTCCTTTTGAACTCGAGTTTATCCGGGTGGGTCACAGTGTGGTCGACGGCGTGGGGATCGCAATCCATACGCCGCACGGGCTGGTATTGCATACCGGTGATTATAAAATCAGTTTTGGCGCGGGCGGCGGCGGAACCACCGATGTAAATCGATTTGCCGGATATGGCGAGAAAGGGGTCCTTGCCCTTTTATCCGATTCCACCAATGTGGAAAAAGAGGGTTACACCATATCCGATAAAAAAATCGGCGAGACCCTGGACAAAATTGTCAGCGACAGTCATGGACGGGTTATTGTTGCACTGTTTGCCTCCAATATAGCCCGGATCCAGCTCATTGTTGATATCGCCCTGAACCGGAACAAAAAGGTCGTGTTCAACGGCAGGAGTATCGAGGCCAGTGTTAATATAGCCAAGTCACTGGGCCATTTGGCAATTGCTGCGGATACGGAAATTGGTATTGAACAGGTATCCGATTTTTCGGACGATGAGATTATTATTATAACCACCGGAAGCCAGGGAGAACCGATGTCCACCCTTGCCCGGATGGCGTCGGGCACTCACAAACAAATCAAAGCCAAGGCTGGTGACACGG
>CAMYLH010000104.1 GCA_947259065.1 uncultured Desulfobacterales bacterium | reverse complement strand
GATAAATCGCCGTGGAAATGTCCCCACGATGAAGATTTGCCACCGATACAGCCGCACAAAATCACCAGAGCACAAACAAGAAACGCACTTCGCATAAAGTTGTTCATGGTGATATCCCTCTCAAAATGGAATATTAATAAGCGCGCATTTCCCCAGTCCAACAATTAATATATTCCAAGTTGGATGGATTAATCAAGCCCGGATTATTCTTTAACCGTTTTAAATAGACCTAAACGTTCCAAAAATTCAAAGGGTAAACAACCGGGCGATATCGATCCCATCCATTGAATTCTCCAAAGGGATCATTCGGAAAATGGTGTGTAAAATAACATCTCAATTCATAAGCCGCCGGCATCAATCAGCTTTGCACCATGCCCTCGCTGTAACGGTAGAACCTTTTAAATTCTCACCGGCATAGCCGGTGGCTTATGAATTGAGTAATGGGTGGAAATCGGAATGAGTCGGCTGGATAAGAATTGGGTTGGATTTGGATTCTTAAAAAGGCGTTTTAAGGGGTGCAGATGGCCAAATCCACCCATTAAAACAGTGCGGAATATAAGTACGAAAGTGAGCCATATCGAAAAAACGATTGAGTTGACGTTCTTTATGTAGCAGGGAGCTCCTAACTCATTCGGCCTGGTTTATTTCAGGTTCATCAAGTCGATCGTCTAAAACTAGCGACCGACTCATAATTCCTGCACGATATCAGTCCGCCTCTGCAAATTCAGCCGCAAGGTCCTCGCGCACATCGTTGTCCAGTGATTCTATCTTCGGGAAAAGATCAGCCAGAATATTTCTCGCATTTTCAATACTATTGATGGCCTGTGAAATTTTCTGGACCTCCGATTTGGTCAGATCAATCTGTTCCTTGATCTCACCAATATCTTCACAAATAAATTCAAATTCAGTGATTACCCTTAAAAAGTCCTCTGATTCCATGATCGATCTCCTTTTGGTAAAAATTTCCCCCCGAAAATTTAAAAATTAAAGTAAATTCTATAAGTTAAATTAAATTTCGTTTTTTGTTTCAACCAAGGTTCCTATCGGCAAAATGCCGCAAAAGCTTGAACCTTTTTTGGTCTATTGGGATTTGATTTTAGAATGGTTTGGACCGCCCGGATCGTTAGGGGTAGGGATTTTCGGCGAATAAAAAGCTTCAAATGGTTGGATATGAGGGGTTGTGATGCTTAAAAAGCTGCCAGCGCATCATGAGCAGGAAGTGGGGTGAAAATTAAATATCAAATCGTGTCGGGCAAATCTCCAGTATCCGATTCAGATCCTCCAACTTGGTGTTAATAAAAATGAGCGGGACCTGTTTACGGCTTGACAAAACCGAATGCATGTTGCAATCAAAGCAATAACCAGATGAAAAAGTCGGCAATGCATCAGAAGGAAGCGCTTCACCCGATTTGGAATCACCATGTTTTTTAATGCTAAAGATGCAAATTAAATGATTCGTTGGGGTTCTCAGAAAACCTGAAACAGAAAAAACAAATATGAATATTGACCCTATCGAATTAGCAGCGCAATTGGCAGATGTCGTTGACGGGCAGATACTGACCGACGCACCCCTGGCTCCCTTTACGTCATACAAAATCGGCGGCCCGACGGCCGTCTGGGTCGCCCCGGACACGAAAGTCGGCGTGGGTCACGCCCTGGAAGTGATCAACGAAAAAAAAGCACCGCTGTTTATTCTCGGCCGGGGTTCAAATCTGCTGATTTCGGACCAGGGATGGGATGGGGTTACCCTTTATCTGGGTGAAAATTTTAGTAACTGGACCTTTGATCACAGTCAGGCAAAAGTGCTGGCCGGCACCCTGTTAATGGATTTAATTCGTGCTGCGGTGAAAAAGGGCCTATCCGGTTTGGAGCTACTGGCGGGGATTCCGGGGGGCGTGGGTGGAGCGCTGCGCATGAATGCCGGCGCATTCGGACAAGAAATCGAACAGGTTACGGTCTCGGTCAGCGGTTTCAGACCTGACGGGACCCCTTTTTCAGCCGATCGACACAAAATTAACTTCGATTACCGACGAGTCCCGGAACTGCAAAAAGTCGTCATTACATCCGCTCTTTTTCAATTCACAGAGGCAGACACCGGGACTTTAAGGACACGCATGAAAGATATCCTCGCGCTGCGTGCCGTAAAGCAGCCGCTGGACTACCCTTCCTGCGGCAGTGTTTTCAAGCGTCCGGCTGGATATTACGCGGGAGCTTTAATTGAGGAGACCGGTTTGAAAGGGAAACGCATCGGTGGCGCCATGATCAGCCGGAAACACGCCGGATTTATTCTGAATGCAGACAATGCCAAAGCCGTCGATGTATACGCTTTAATTCAGCTCATCGAAGCCAGGGTGCTTGACCGTTTCGGAGTCCGGCTTGAACGGGAAGTTAAGTTAATAGGAAAATTTTAACGCTTCAAAAGCCGGAGGGTAAACCACATGGCATTATCGATCCCATCCTCTGAATTATCCAATGGGGGTATCCAGAAATTGGCGTATTCACTATAATAATGAGGTTACACCCATCTAAGCCTCCGAACAATTGGACCCTAGCCCGTTTCTTTGCACCACTGGCAATCCAGGCGGCCTCCCAGGCCCTGAGTTATCCCTTGGTAGCCATGGTCGCCTCACGTGGCCCCGGCGGTCCGCTAAATCTGGCCGGTCTGGCACAAGCGAGTACCGTTATGTTTTTCCTCGGTATGATCGCTATCAGTTCCGTTACAACCGGCATGGTTTATGCCAAAACACGCGAAGGATATCAAAGATTTCGGAAAGTTACTCTGCTAACCGGTCTGGCGGTCATAGCGATCCAGGCCGGCTTGTGCATTCCCTTTGCGGCGCATCTGCTGTTTGGCCGTCTTATCGGCCTGCCACCTTCGATAGAGCAGCCGGCCTATACCACCTTTATGATCAGCATTCCGCTGCAATTTCTGTTCTTTATGCGGATTCCCTATTTCGTGGTCATGTATCTCGGCAAAGCCACCGGTATGGCCAGCCTGGCAACCATCGCCCGCATCCTCCTCACAGCGCTGCTGTCTTTACTTTTTTGCACCCTGGAACTGGTCGGCCCGGTCTGGGCCGTCGGGTGTCTTACCATTCCGGTAGTAGTGGAGGTTCTGATTTCCAGAATATTTGCAGCCCCCTTTTTAAAATCCCTAAAATCAAGCCCGGAGAACTCACCCAGGGCAATGGAAATCTTTAACTTTAATCTTCCGCTGTCGGTTGGGGGATATTTTCTCTCGGCCTCGGCCGTCATCCTGGCGGCATTTATCGCCCGGGCACCCGATCCCGATCGCATTCTCCCGGTGTATTATCTGGCACTCGGCCTCGCCAATCCCGTGGCATTCGCGGCGACACGCATCCAGACCATTGTGCTCGCATTTCCTCCGCAATCAAGCAAAGATAGGCGCACATTTCGCTTTTGTCTCATCGCCGGCGCCATCCTGGGCATTTTACCGTTGATTTTCGTCCTGCCCGGTCTTACGGAATTTTACTTTATCAGACTCCAGAAACTGGGCGCGCAGGATCTATCCCTTGTCAGAATGA
This sequence comes from uncultured Desulfobacterales bacterium, assembly GCA_947259065.1. Classification (GTDB taxonomy): domain Bacteria; phylum Desulfobacterota; class Desulfobacteria; order Desulfobacterales; family JAFDCJ01; genus JAFDCJ01. The sequence goes on along the minus strand of CAMYLH010000104.1, from coordinate 10,774 downwards.
CCGTGATGTCTCTGATCTTTTTCCCCCTAAGCGTGGCCATACGGGCCCAGAGCGAAGGGCTGGCAGCCTGGTTGAAAAAGCCGATAACGGTTCTCACCGGACATGCGTTGTTTATGGCTACCATCATCGCAAGCGGTTTTGCGCTGCACTTTTTAGGAACACCCGGGCAGTTCATCGGCCCGGTGGGACTGACCTTGGGAAGCCTGGCCTCTTCAGCCACCATGCGAATTATGCTGGACAGGGGCAAAGAAAGCGCCATGCCGGTGGGGCAGACGACCACTTCGATTGGAAATTCAAAACAGATAAAATGACAGCGAGACATCGGATAAGTCATCGAAATGTTTTGGTCATTGGAACTTGGAATTTTGATATTGTTTGGAATTTGAGTACTGTGATTTGGGATTTTGGTGCCGTATCCGGAAAATATAATCGCTTCTATCTCAGTCTTCCTCCCAATGAATACACTCCACCGGGCATGTATCTATGGCCTCTTCAATGCAATCCTCGGGGCCGCCTTCAGGCATGATGACTTCCGCTTTCTCTTCGGCTTCGTTGAAGGAAAACACTTCCGAGCAAAGCTCTACACAGCTTTCACAGCCAATACATTCATCGGCGTCTATCACAACTGATTTTCCCATTTTCGATCTCCTCGTTGGTATTTCTTTAGCCACTTCGGCACGAAGCCCCTATGGCACAAAGGTTATTAATTAATTCTGTTGATGCCAGTTTTAATAAGAGGCACGTTAAAATCGATATTCCTTTTTTAGTGCCTTCGCGTCTGGCTGAATTTTTATCCTTGCTATCGTTTCCTGTGTATAAATCCAACGATTGCTGCCGGCTATTCTCATCGCCTATACGTCTCATGATGGAGGCATACAGATCAAATTAAGCTTGTTTTCAAATTAATCAAGACATCTTTTACAGTTGACAGGGCATCGACAAAATTATAGTTGCATTAGTCTTTGCCGCAACAACGGTATTCGCTAAGTTGAGCAATTAGTCGCGAAAAGATTTACCGAGATTTTGATGCAGATCAAGTAAAAAGCGGCTCAATCCAGATAGTGTTCAGAGGAACCATCAATGGGGTCTGAAACCGATATACAAGAAAATAAAAAAACGGATGGCCGCAGCAACCGATTTCAAACCGGAAAGATCCTGGCACTATCCATCGGGCATTTTATCCACGACGTCTATTCCAGTTTTCTCTCCCCGCTGTTGCCTCTGTTGATTGATAAATTGTCCTTAACCCTGACTCAGGCCGGTTTCCTCTCGACGATGATGCAGCTGCCCGCGTTGCTGAACCCCTACATCGGGGTAATGGCCGACCGCATCAGTGTTCGTTATTTTGTTATTCTGGCCCCCGCCATGACAGCCGTTCCCATGAGCCTAATCGGAGTAGCCCCCAGTTACGGCGTTCTGCTGCTCCTTTTATTTATCACCGGAATCAGCGTTTCCATTTTTCATGTGCCCTCGCCGGTGATGATAGCGCAGCTGTCCGCTGCCCGGAAGGGTCGCGGAATGAGCTTTTTCATGACCGGAGGAGAGCTTGCCAGGACCATCGGTCCCTTGGTGGCGGTCGCGGGGGTTTCCCTTCTGGGTCTGGAAGGATTTTATCCGGTGATGGTTTTTGGGCTAATTTCATCCGGTTGGCTGTACTTAAAACTTCGCGACGTCCCGGTTAACGATGTTCACACAAAACGGAAACGGAATTTGACGGCGCTGCAAACATGGCGCAAGCTGCGCTATATCCTTTGGCCATTGACGGCGATCCTGGTCTTTCGCGGGTTTATGCACGCTTCCATGACCGCATTTTTGCCGACATATATCAACCAGGAAACCGGAAATCTCTGGTTGGCCGGAATGGCACTGACGCTGTTTGAAATTGCCGGTGTGGCCGGTGTGTTGACGGCCGGCTCCATGAGCGACCTGTTCGGTCGCCGCAAAACACTGTTGGTTTCTCTGGTCGGCGCACCGATTTGCCTGTTCGTTTTTGTATTAACCGGCGGTTGGTTTCGGATAGTCGCCCTGCTTGTCACCGGATTCACCCTTTTATCCACCACGCCGGTCATGCTGGCCCTGGTCCAGGAACACGGCCGACAGGCTCCGGCGGCAGCCAACGGACTGTTTATGATGATATCGTTTATCGCCCGATCGGCGGTGGTTGTCGTGGTCGGGTTCATTGCCGATCGCATCGGGCTGCAGGCCGCCTATTTAATCAGCGCCGCCATGGGCTTGATTGGTATTCCATTTATTTTTCTATTACCGAAAAAGTAACTAATCGAACCGTTCTTCCTTCCAGGGATCAGCGCTGTTGCTGTAACCGCTAGTTTCATAATATCCCGGCTCATCGACAGCGGAGAATTTGATGTCCTTGAGCCATTTAACACTTTTGTAAAAATATCGATCCGGTATCAGAGCTCGCAAGGGAGCGCCATGGGCCCGGGGAAGTTTTCGGTCGTTGAAACCATAGGCCAGCATGACATTGTCCTTTAAAGCCTCAGCAAGGGGGATACTGCTGGTATAAATTCCGGGAGCCTTTAAAATAATGAAACCGGCGCTTTCTTTGACCTTCACAAGGTTCATAATCGTTTTCATTGAGATACCGCGCCAGCGAGAATCCAGCAGGGTCCACCCGGTGACACAATGAACATCACAGATGAGATCGATCTGTTCTAACTCCATCAGTTCCGAAATCATAAACGTCATCGGATTTTCGACATCACCTGTAATTTTTAGACGCCAACCAGGCACATTTTCGTCTGGCTGCCCGCCCCCCATGTTGGGAAGCGCTTTGACGGCATGCTGCCCGGGAGGGATTCGCGGCCTTCCGTCCGGTCTAAGCTGTGCCGCCACTGCCCGATTCCCGGCATCCATCAATTTAACAAACACACCCGGCAAACCGATTGACACCACGCTCCCGCCGCTAGCCGCTAAAAATTCACGCCGCGTTATTTTTTTAGAACTTTTCATAACAAACTCCGAAATCGGTTGTTTTTCCAATCAATCATTTTCCATATTCCATGGTTTTTATAGTTGAATGGATTCGATTGTTAATTTCCTTTATTGGATAGGATTTACAGGATTATTGGGGTTTTTTTCGCCTGCGGTGAGATACCTTTCGTGGCCGAAGGCCCTTCTGTTTAAATAATCCTGTAAATCCTGTCTGATATTCTTTTTTTTTACTAGAATCCATTCCTCAAGTTTTGCGTTACTGTATTTATGAATCTATGTAATAAGCTACCTATAAAATTAAGTCCCTTCGCATTCCAAATCAACCCCTGAACAGCCGTTAAATTTCATTGTGGCGGTTGCGTTCTTGATCCTGATCTGATACGTTGCGGCAGGCAAAATTAGTCAAAAGGAGAGCGCATTTCATGATAGATGATCAGCAAAATAACCTTGATTTCACCATCGATCGATCAAACCTCTACCTCGAGGAATCATTTACCGACCTGAAAGCCGGCACCATCAAGCGCCTTAAACCGGTACGCTCCGATGGCTCTCTGGACAAAACCCGCAAAACCGTTTTTGTCGGGCACACCAGCATCATTACCCCCAACGGACCCCTCCCGATTCAAAATGTCATTGCCGCCAAGGAACTTCAGCAGGCCATAAAAAAATTTCCCGAGGCAATGCAAGCAGCTATGGACCAGTTGATGGAAGAGGTTAAGAAATACCAGGAACAGGAGCGATCCCAGATCCAAAAGCCCGATTCAGGCATCATTATCCCCTGATACAAGCCGGACGAAGGGCGATAGGGTGGTGCCAAAACACCCCCGTGCTCTGGCGCATGGCCATCAAATGTCGTAGATCCGCCTGGAGGACACAGAAATTATTTCTAAGGTACTAAAATGGGATTACTAGGCATATTTTCAGGAAAAGAACCCGAAAACTATGAGCAAAAAGGAGATACACTTTTTGAAGCCGGCGCCTACGGAAAAGCTGTCGTGGAATATGAGCGAGCCCTGGACAGGCTGGAAAAAACCTCACCTTGGGATGACGGCTACCGGCAAAATCTCAAGGATAAAATTCGCGCCAGCAAAGAAAGCCTGGCGCTTGCACATAGCCGAAAGCCTGTTGGAGGCCGGCCATGATTACGATGCCCGCCAATACATCGACTTGGCACTTGAATTAACCGAAGATCCGGAATTAAAAAAGGTCCTCGAACAACAACTGCAGGACGGGAAAGTGGATGAGATCGAAGACATAGAAAATGAAATATCGGATGTTGAAATTCAGGATCATGAACCGGAGTACGAAGATGAGCAGGTTGAAGAAGCGCTCAGTGGAGAAGAGGATGACGAATATTTCGCTGCGCTTGTCGGTACGTTGCCCGATGATGTTCAAGATGCCTATTTGAGTTATGGAGAGGCGTTTAAAACCGGCTACCTGGCCTTGAACCAGGGTGAATTCGAAAAAGCGGCAGACCATTTAACGACCGCCATGGAAGAGCTTCCCGATCCGGCAAGTTACATCCCCATAGAACTGGCCACAGCCTACCTGAACCTTGGCAAACATGACGAAGCCCGCCGGCTGTTGGAATCGCTTCTGGAACACCAGCCGGATGCCCTGCCGGCCTATCGGCTTCTGTGCGAAATTTTCTGGGAAACTAAGGCCTTTGATCGCGCCGAAGAATTGCTGGCTTCTCTGCCGCCGAATCTGAAGGAATCCGTGGCCGGTTATCTACTGCGTGGCGAAACCCTTTTTCAGGCGCAAAAATACGGGGACGCGAAATCCTTTTACCGCGAATTTTTAAAAACCTACGAATGGAACGAGTCCATTGCCCGGGCCCTGGCCAAAACCCATGAAGCATTAGGCGAAATGGCCAACGCCCGCAACATATATAGCGATATCATGGCTCAGTGCAGCAGCTGTCACGCGCGTATCGACCCTTACATTAAGCAAAAATTTGCCGATCTCAGTTTTGCGTCCGGTCTCAATACGACCGCCGTTCTGGAGCTCTATCTTTCCCTGGCCCGTGAAGTTCCGCAGAATGCAGTCGAATATTATCAAAAAATCAGCAGGATTTATTCAGCCAAGGGTAACCTGGTAGAAGCCCGACGGTTTCAGCAAATAGCCGAAAAATATGAAAATAAAGAGTAGATTCCAGACCAATGCCCTTCAAACCTGACTTCACCCTCCCGGCAACTGAATCAGCCCGGTCATTGTGGTTTGTTTTTCATGAAGGCAAACTGTTGATAAAAGCCGGCAACGAGGGTCAACGTATTCCCCGCACCCGGGATTTAGCGGAATACCATATCTCCCCGATCCACAAACAATATCTGGGGACATTTGACGGTCTTCCATGTTATGCCGCCGAGTTGGCGCACCATCGCATTGTTGCAGACGGTTTTGCGTTTAAAGGTCTGCGGCAGCTTTTCAGCCGGCTGGAAGAAGAACTGATCTGGGTGGCAGGCCGCGCAAATCAGTTGGTAGATTGGTCCCAAAGCCATCGATTTTGCGGAAGATGCGGCCATGCTACTGAAGACAAGCCCAATGAACGCGCCAAGATATGCCCGCAGTGCAGTCAGATTAATTATCCGCGTGTCTCGCCCGCCATCATCGTTGCCGTCATAAAAGACGACCAAATCCTGCTGGGCAGCAACCGGCGCTTTAAAAGCGGCTTCTACAGTGTGCTGGCCGGGTTTGCGGAACCGGGCGAAAGTCTTGAGGAATGTGTTGCCAGGGAGGTCAACGAGGAGGTGGGTATCGCTGTAAAGAATATCCGCTATTTTGGCAGTCAACCCTGGCCTTTTCCAAATTCTCTGATGGTTGGATTTATAGCGGAGTATGCCGGCGGCCGGATCAACGTCGACAAATCCGAAATTATCGAAGCCGCTTGGTATTCAGCCCGAAATCTTCCGCCCATTCCCCCTAAAATCAGTATCGCCAGGCAGCTGATTGACTGGTTTGTGGATAATTACACCGGCTGCAAAACCTGCAGCCTGACATCCCGCACGTAATCCTTTACCGCTTCGCGATAAGCTGCCATGTGGGGAGCTTTAAGGTGGGCATGGAGAGCATCCAGATTTATCCAGGCTTCAACCAGGGTGACGGTGTTTTGCCGGATTTCACCTTGAACAGGCAATCCGGAATCCAGATCAACCGACGGTTCATAGGCCAGACACCCTTTTTCAGCTTTCACCTTCGGAACATTCTCGTGTAATATGGCCAGAAATTCGTCCAGACAATCCGGCTTTAACTCAATAGTGGCTATCACCTGAATCATGGATGTTCCCCCTTTGGATGTATGATGCGGTTAAAAAAATGATTGAAAAATACTTTATTGGAAAAGCAGCGGTTTGTCAAAATTAAAGCTGATGGCTATATTCGATGTTCAATGTTGGATGTTCGATGCTCAGTCCGTTTAATAGCAAATATGCATTGATAAATTCACCGGTAAATATTATTGAATTCTAATCAAAACCGATCTTTCCGCAAAAGGAATCGGATAAAAGCGACAGATATGTTTAAATTCATCCATGCAGCCGATGTTCATTTGGATAGCCCCTTGCGCGGCCTGTCTCGCTATGAGTCTGCACCGGCGGAATCCATTCGTGATGCCTGCCGCAGGGCTTTCGAAAACCTTGTAGATCTGGCCATTGAGGAAAAAGTCTCATTTGTTTTGCTGGCAGGCGACCTGTATGACGGTGATTGGAAAGATTATAGCACCGGTATTTTTCTGAGCCGGCAAATGGGCCGGCTCGGCCAACACGATATCACGGTTTTCACGGTTGCCGGCAACCACGATGCCGCCAATCGAATGACCAAAGCCCTTGACAGCCCCGCCAACATGAAGATTTTATCGTCTCGCAAGGTTGAAACAATCAGGTTGGATGAATTGGGGGTTGCGATTCATGGGCGGAGTTTTGGAACACAGCATGTTGATGAAAATCTTGCGGCAGGGTTTGCTGATGCTAAGCGAGGAATCTTCAACATTGGCCTGTTGCACACCAGTCTCGATGGCCGCGAAGGCCATGCGGTGTATGCCCCCTGTTCGGCAGATGATCTACGCGCCAAAAGCTACCAATATTGGGCGTTGGGGCACATTCACAAGCAAGAATTTGTGTCTGAGGACCCATGGATCGTGTTTCCCGGCTGCATTCAGGGACGTCATATCCGAGAGGCCGGTGCCAAGGGATGTGTACTCGTCACCGTCGAAGACGGTGCTGTCAGCGCAGTTGAAAAGTGCCCGTTGGATGTTTTGCGTTGGGTCGCATGCAACGTCGATCTGACAGATACTGCGGAAATGAGAGAGGTACTTGAACTGGCTCGGAAGTTCATCGAACATCAAAGAGCATCCGCAGATGGACGACCGATTGCCATGCGCATCCGTTTTGAAGGGGCAACCTCAATATCGGATGAGCTATCTGCGTTTCCAGAACGATTTGAGCAACAAATCAGAGCAATTGGCGCGGAAATTGCCGGTGATGCGTTGTGGATAGAGAGAGTCGAAATTGCAACGGTCGGTAAACTCGATCTGGAATCTACCTTGTCCGACGATAGCGCATTTGGAAAACTGCTCAGAGACATATTGGCGACGCCACCTAATCCGGACGAAATAAGTGGTCTCAAAGGTGTGATTGCCGATCTCAGGCAGAAGATTCCATCACAGGCGTTTGGCGCTGACTCCGTCTTGAATCTTGATGAAAGTCAAACCGTCGATCGATTGGTCGATGAGGCCAAACATATGTTGGTTGGCAGATTGTTGGCGGTGGGCGGTGCCAAATGAGAATCGACCGACTTGATTTAATTGCATACGGCCCCTTCTTCGACAAATCATTGAATCTATCAGACGGAGCTTCGGGACTACACCTGATATATGGGGACAATGAAGCGGGCAAAAGTACCTCGCTGAGAGCCCTGATCGCGTGGCTATTTGGTATTCCAACCCGTACCAAAGACAATTACCTTCACTCGAACCCTCAACTGCGAATCGGTGGTAAGCTCAGGCTTTCAGGCGGCCAAGAAATAGACTTCATACGAAGAAAGGGTAAAAAAGGCACGCTGTTGGAACCGGGCACGGATGCGACCCTCGACGATTCGGTCTTATCACCGTTTTTACCGGCTGGTATTGATGAGAATCTATTCACGAAATTGTATGGCATCGACCATGGTGGACTGGTTGCGGGCGGCCAGGAGCTGCTGAACCAATCCGGCGACCTTGGTCAAGCACTCTTTAGTGCGGCGGTTGGAACCGCAAGTCTTCGCGAAATGTTGTTCGATTTACGCAACGGCGCCCAAGAACTTTTCAAGCCTAGAGCTTCTAAAAAGCTCGTGAACCAGGCGATATCGAGTTTCAAAGAAGCGCAAAAGCGAATCAAGGATTCGAGTCTACCGGTTGCAGAATGGAGAAGGCTGCAAAAAGAACACGCTGACACCCTTGCCGCCATCCGACAGGCTGAAGAAGCGATCAATGAGAAAAGCAAACAAAAAAGCCGCCTGGATAGACTCAATCGCGTAAAGGGTGCCTTGGCCGAACGCCGTGCGGTCATTGGTCGCATTGAAGAGTTGGGAGACGTATTGCTTCTGCCGCAAGACTTCGACGACACACGTAAAACTGCCAGTGACAAATTGCAACATGCCGCTGAAACGAAAGAAAGAGCTGAAGCCAAGCTATCCCGTTTGAAAGAAGAATCAGAAACCTTGAATGTTCGCAACGAATTGCTGGATAACGAAGAGGCCATTCTGGCCCTTCACAAAGAACTTGGCGCTGTTGAAACAGCAATTAAAGATCGTCCCGGGCAAGATGGCAAACGGCGTTTGTTGCGCAATGAGGCAGAGCAACTGTTAAAAGGTGTACGTCCCGATATCGGTCTCGATGATGCCGACCAGCTGCGACCGCTGACCAACAACAAAAAATGGATCACCGGTTTGGCTCAAAAACACAGTCTCCTGAACCAAAAGAAGGAAAAGGCCGAGGACACGCTGCGGGATGTCAAAGACGAACAAAAGAGAATCAAGAAAGAGCTGAATGAACAGGCTCAGTCGAATTTGGACCTCAGCGAACTAAAGGCGGCGGTTGCAGCTGCGCGCAAGGCCGGTGACCTGGAGCAAAGATCGGCCGATCTACAAAACCGCGCTTCAGATGAGAAAGTGGCCTGTGACAGTGAGCTTTCCAGGCTCGCAAGATTTTCCGGAACCATCGAAGCGCTTTTAAAAATGGCGATGCCGCTGCCGGAGACCTTAGACACTTTCGAGCGGTGCTTTGATCGACTATCCGAAAAAATTAGGGATAATGGTCGCAAGCAAAAAGAACTCGAAGCGGAACACAAACAGGCAGAACAGGACCTAAAAGCACTGTTATTGACCGGCGACGTGCCGACAATTTCGGAGCTTGAAGAAGCACGCTTGAAACGGAACACCGGTTGGAATCTCATTAAGCAAAAGTACATCGAAGAAATTGATGTCAACAAGGAGATTGCAGAGTTTGCGTCTGATTCCGATATCGCGACATTGTATGAGCAAAAGGTCGACGCTGCAGATCACGTATCGGATCGACTCCGGTTGGCCGCTGACCAGGTGGTAAAACGGGCGGATTTTGAGACAAAAATTGAAAATCTGAAATCGCGTCACAATGACATCACGGAAGAGGTCGGAAAGGCGAATGAGGACAAGGAGGCGCACCGGAAGGAATGGAATTCTATTTGGGAACCATTGGGAGTAGCTCCTGGAAGTCCAAGGGAGATGAAACAATGGATTCTTAGAGTAGACAAGTTGATAGCGAACGTTCAGGCGGCGAATACGGTTTCCGCTGATGCAAAAAAACTAGCCGAAGATTGTAGAGCCCTCAAGGAATCTGTCTCTCTACAGATATTAAAATTCGATAATTCAATCAACCTGCAGGAGATGAGCCTTGAGGCCATGCTGAATCTATGTGAACAACGAATCGAGCGAGAGGAGGCTGCTCTCGAGCGTAAGCGTCAACTAGAGCATTCGCTGGGCGATACCGAGATCCGCATCAAAAGAGCACGCGAAGAGCTTGCCTCCATCGAAAACGATCAAGCCAGCTGGTCGCAGGAATGGGGTCAGGCGATTGATGGCTTGGGGCTCAAACCGGAGGTCCACCCGGAACAAGCGACCGAGACCTTCGGTCAACTAATGGTATTTTTTGAGAAATTGGACAAATCGGAGGAGCTTCGCAAACGAATTTACGGAATGGATCAAGTATCGGAAAAATTTAAAAAAAAAGTGTTCGAGGTCGCCGATAGGATTGGCTTCAAAAGAGACGGCCACGAGCCGATCACAATTGCCGCCCAGCTAAATCGTGACCTGAATGAAGCGCGTGAAGCGCGCGCAAGCCTCAAAAAGATAAAGACCCAGCAACAAGAGATAAAGGAAGACATCGAAGACGCTGACATAACGATTCGAACAGCGCAGGAGCAGCTTACTGCTTTGAGAGATCAAGTGCGTGTTAAGACAAACGATGAACTGGAAGCGGCCGCAGAAAGCTCTCGAAAAATGCGTGAGCTGCAGCAGAATCTCGATACGATTGAACAAGAGCTCACACGCAATGGAGATGGCCTGAGTATTCCGGAATTGGAGAAAGAGGCCGGCGAGTCGGATATCGATGCAATCGAGGGTGAACTGCAGAGAGTCTCTTCGCAACTAAAAGAGCTGCAGGCAAATAGAGACACGCTGCGCGACCAACGACAAACGGTTCAAAACGAGATAACGGCCAAGGATGGTGGGGCCTTAGCCGCCAACGCATCAGAGGAGGCAGAGCAGCAACTTGCCACCATGGTTTCCGGTGTCGAGCAGTACCTTCGCCTGC
>CAMYLH010000103.1 GCA_947259065.1 uncultured Desulfobacterales bacterium | reverse complement strand
GCTGGCCATTGACGCAGATCCGGACGCAAACCTGGCTGCCGGTCTCGGTATCGAGAATGCCGGGGAGATTGTTCCCATTTCAGAAATGAAAGAACTCGTATTTGAACGAACCGGCGCCCAGCCCGGCAGTATCGGCGGGTTTTTCAAACTAAATCCCAAAGTGGATGATCTGCCGGATGCGCTTTCGGCAACCTTTGAAAACATCAAGCTCATGCGCCTGGGAGGCGTAAAAAAAGGCGGATCGGGGTGTATATGCCCGGAAAGCACATTGTTGCGAGCCCTGGTCATGCATATTGTTCTGGCCAGAGACGAAGTTGTGGTCATGGACATGGAAGCCGGTATCGAACACCTTGGCCGGGCCACCGCCAAGGCTGTCGATAAATTGATTGTGGTGGTGGAGCCGGGACGGCGCAGTATCGACACGGCCGGACATATCCGACAACTAGCCTCGGAGATCGGGCTGAACAACATCGGCGTTGTCGGCAATAAAATCCGCGGCCCCCAAGACGAAGAATTTCTTCAAAGGCATTTATCCGACTATGAATTCATCGGTTTCCTTCCCTATGATAATTCCTTGATCGAAGCCGACCTTAACGGCGTATCCCCGTATGAAGTGGATTCGCCGTCAAGGGAACGGGTGGCAGAAATGATTACGAGACTATAACAATTTTTACTAATGTATCAACCCAAACATCGGTATTCAAAATCCAAACGCCGTTCCGGCAAACCATCCGGAAGTCTCCAAATAAAGCCCGCTGCAGATGCCGGGCTCAAAAGCGTATTCGCGACCATCGGTGTCCCCCGAAGCCGGCCGTTTGTCCCTGACCCATTTCAAACCAGGGCGCTGACGGCGCTGGAACATACAGACTGTCTGGTGACGGTTCCCACCGGGTCCGGTAAAACATGGATTGCCGAACAAGCCATAGCCCGTATCCGCAAAAAAGAAGGCCATTGCTGGTATGCCAGCCCTTTGAAAGCCTTGAGCAATGCCAAGTATACCGAATTTTGCGATATTTTCGGAGCCAAAAATGTGGGTATTCTGACCGGTGATCGCAAGGAAAACCCGGATGCCCCGATCATTGTCGGTACGACCGAAATTTTACGCAACCAACTTTACGACGCGATGCACCGGGGACAGTCATTGGCCGCCGATTTTGTGGTTTTAGACGAAGCCCATTTTCTCGGCGATGAAGAGCGGGGTGTTGTTTGGGAGGAAATCATGATCTATCTTCCGGCCCGCATACCATTGCTGATGTTATCCGCCACCATCGGAAATGCCGGGCAAATTGCCGCCTGGCTGTCATCGATTCGCGCCAAATATTGCACGGTCATCGAAGAAATCACGCGCCCGGTCCCATTATTTCCGCTTTTCATTCATCCCAGCGGTGCTTTGCTGCCGTTGACCTCGCCGGTCAAAACGGGTATCCGGCCGCAACTTTATAAAAAAGTCAACCAAGTCATCAAAAGCGGGCGACGGCAACGTTACCGGCGATTTTCTTTCTTAAATCCCGGGCCGATTGTGATGGGGCCCTGGAATCATGCCGCGGAAACCGGATGCTCGCTCCCGGTCGCAAACAGAGACTCAACCGCAACATGGAAGCGTATATTCAGGCCACGCCTCATATCGCCACCCATCGTCAGCGGTGGCATCTGGAAAATTTGGCTGTCGGCGCCCACCACAGCGGGCAACTGCCTTCCTGGAAACTGGTTTTGGAAAGACTGATGACCGCAGGTCTTCTTGATGCCGTTTTTGCAACCTCCACCGTCGCCGCCGGGGTGAACTTTCCCGCCAGAACGGTTGTATTTTTTAATTCAGATCGATTTAACGGTAAGCAATTTCTACCCCTGACACCCACTGAGTTTCATCAAATGACCGGCAGAGCCGGGCGAAGAGGTATGGATAAGATCGGATTCGCCCTCGTGGTGCCCGGTAAGTTCATGGACGTGCGGTTGATGGCCAAGCTGATCTCGCTGCCGCCATCTGAAGTCGTCAGCCAGATCAGGATTAATTTTTCAATGGTTCTGAATTTGCTGCTTTCCCACAACCCCGATCAAATCGAAGCGCTTTTGAGAAGATCATTTGCGAACTATTTGATCACCCATTCGAAACAAAAAAAAGAAATTTCAGATGGGCACAAACATCTCTGGCAGAATTTTTTGCGCCATCTTAAATTTTTAAAAAGCACCGGGTTTGTAACAGCCGATAATGGGTTGACTTTAGACGGGCAATGGGCCAGTCAACTGAGAGTGGATCAGCCGCTTCTAATCGCAGAAGGCTTTCGACGCGGGGTTTTCCCGCAATCAGATCCCGCTATACTCGCGGCCGTGATTGCTTCTTTTGTCAATGAGCGCGAAGGCGATGAGAAAATCAGCAAAAAAGTCGTTCCGGATTCGCTTTCAGAAGCTTTTTCAAAGGTGACCGCAGCTTTAAAACCGTTTATCGCCAGGATGGCCCAAGGTAAGTTCGACGTTCGTCACTTGCAGTTGCGGCCGGCGGCCACGGTTTACGCCTGGGCCCGTGGACAATCCTGGGAGAGTGCGCTCAGAATCGCAGAAATGGAAGAGGGGGATTTGGCCATGCTGATTGTCAGAACCGCCGATCACCTGCGGCACATTCGAGGTCTGAAAGATGTATTCCCTGAAGCGGCTCAAACGGCGTCCATATCCATCGAAAAGATTATGCGGGAACCGGTTGTGAGTGAATATTGATTCCTTAGGCCTTTCCCATAATTTTCCCGATTTTTTCAGCCAATTGATTCAGATTGAAGGGCTTTTGGATGAACCCGTCGCACCCGCGACGTAGAATTTTGGTGGCCTGACCGTCTATGCTGTATCCACTCGAGAGCAGGACCTTGACGTTAGGATTAATCTTTCTGAGACGATCAAAGGTTTCGCCGCCGCCCATACCGGGCATGATCATGTCCATGATGACCAGATCAATTTTATTCGAGTTTCTCTGAAATATATCAAGCGCTTCCTGGCCGCTCAAAGCGGAAAGGACCGTGTATCCCAGTTCCTCCAGCAATTCGCAACCGACGTCAAGGATCATTTTTTCGTCATCAATAAAAAGAATAGTACCGGTACCTTTGAGCATTTCGGCCGGCACCGTTTTTTCCCGGACAGCTTCCTTCTCCGATGCCGGCAGATAAATCGTAAATGTCGTTCCCTTTTCCTTTTCGCTGTCGACATCGATATAGCCGCCGTGGCTTTTTATGATGCCGTAAACGGATGCCAGCCCCAGGCCGGTTCCGCGGCCCATTTCTTTGGTGGTAAAAAACGGCTCAAATATCCTTTCCCGGGTTTCCTTGTCGATGCCCACGCCGGTATCGGACACCGAAATTTGGACGTAATTTCCGGGCTCAACCTTAAACGGTTGGACATAGCTACTATCCAGCACGACGTTGCGAGTCTTTAGATAGAGATCACCGCCTTCGGGCATGGCCTGCCAGGCGTTGACATAAAGATTTAGCAAGGCTTGCTCAATCTGTCCGCTATCTACTTCGACGGTCCAGATCTCGTCATTAAGGCTGTTGTGGATCTGAATCTCTTTTTTTGTCCGCGCGAACAGGGAGGAAGATTTTTTTATGACTTCGTTAATATCGGTGGTTTTTACAAGGTATTTTCCTCTGCGGGCAAAACCGAGCAGTTGTTTGGTCAATTCGGTACCATTCTGTACAAATTTTTCTATGTTTTTGATTTTATCCCGGTTCGGATGCTCAGATTCGATTTTGAGCAGCATCAAGGTTGCATTTCCCTGAATCCCCATAAGAATGTTGTTAAAATCATGGGCGATGCCACCGGCCAGGGTTCCAATGGACTCCATCTTTTGTGCTTGTTGGAGTTGGCTCTCCAGTAGTCGTTTTTCCTCTTCCGTCTCTTTTCGTTTAGTGACGTCACGCAGCATCCCCCTGAATCCCGCCGGATTTCCGTCATTATCTGTTAGCAGTGAAATAGACAGCTCAAGTGCTGCCTTAGTGCCGTCTTGACGGATCACATCATAATTTGTCACATCTTCGGGCTTTCCGCTCTGTTTGACCTGCTCCGTTATGCGGGAGATTTCCTCTGCGGTATCATCAGTGGTGTACTCACGGGTATTCATGCCCAACAACCGGTTACGGGGATACCCCAGAATTTTGCAGAATGGGTCATTGGAAAATGTTAAATTTCCTTTCAAATCGGTTTCGAAATAGCCTTCCTCAATACTTTCCAGAATGGTCCGGTATTTCTCCGAGCTTTTCTGCAAGGCGCGATCTGCTTCGCGGCGTTTGTTGTAGGTGTATTGGACATGGGAACCGAAAATGGCAAATATGCACAAGACCAAAATCCGCGTCCATACCTGGAAAAGATCGGGACCCAAGAGTATTTGAAAAATATTGGCCTCCGGCTCCAAAAAGAAATACATAAAGGATTCACAAATCCAATAGAAGGCAGCCAGACCAATTCCGGTGACGACCATCGATTCCTTGATGGTGTCTTTCGATTTATTTTTCATCGTGTTTTCCCTCATGTAACTGTAAAATAATATTAAAAAATCATTTGGCTGTCAAATTAAAAAGGGCGGCAGTCTCAAAGTTTCTCAGTGCAAATCGGCAGCGTTGCTTTATGTTCAAATTTCCGGTATCAATAGGTAAAATTGCAGCCAGAACAATTCGCTCTATTTCATTGGTGGGACGCTGAACCTGTGAACAGTTACAAAAAGCCGAACTCCCCGGTCAATTCCAGTTTGAAATACGAAACCCTGCTGTTAGCCCTGCTGGCGATCGTTGTTATCCTGATTTATGCTGATACCTTGACCACTCCTTTTATTTTAGATGACATTCGCAATATCCGGGACAACACCCATATCCGAGTGCCAACTCTCAGTCTGAAAAATCTCTTGCGGGCCGGTTTCCAAAGTCCGGAATCCAGCCGCCCGGTGGCCAATATCAGTTTTGCGCTTAACTATTATTTTCACGGATTCAATCTCGTCGGTTTTCACCTGGTCAACATCCTGATCCACCTTGCCGCCGGAATTTTTTTGTATTTTTTTGTTAAAGCGACCTTAAAGACGCCTGTGCTGCGAGCCCAATTTGAAACATGCGGCTGGATTCCCTTATTTACGGCCTCTATCTGGCTGCTCCATCCCCTGCAGACGCAGTCGGTTGCTTACCTCGTGCAGCGCATGAACAGTCTGGCGGCCTCGTTTTACATATTGTCGATGCTGTTCTATGTGAAGTTTCGTCTGAATGAGGGTAATCGCGGGAATTGGCCGCTGCTTGCCGGCTGTGTCCTAGCCGGTTTGCTGGCAGTCGGCACCAAAGAGATTTCCGCCACACTGCCGGTATTTATCATTCTATATGAATGGTATTTTTTTCAAGGTTTGAGTTTTAAGTGGGCCAGACGGCATTTCCTGGTCCTGGGCGGAATTTTTATGCTTTTAATCATCATTTCGCTGATATATTTGGATTTTGATCCGATGGTCAGAATACTCTCCGCTTACAAATACAGGGACTTTACTATAGTCCAGCGCGTATTGACTCAGTCTCGTGTCGTTCTCTTTTACCTCGGTCTGCTGCTGTGGCCGCAACCGTCTAGATTGAATTTGGATCACGATGTCGTACTGTCCCACGCATTAACGGATCCGCTGACAACCTTGATTTCTATGGCGGTCATCACGGCCTTGATTGCGCTGGCGATGTTGACGGCCAAGCGGGAACCGATTCTTTCCTATGGTATCCTCTGGTTTTTCGGCAACCTGGTCATCGAATCCTCGGTGATCGGTCTGGAACTCGTTTTCGAACATCGCAATTATTTACCGTCCATGTTTGTAATTCTGACAATGGTTGCACTGGTTTTTCGATATGTGAAACCCACCGGGGTAGGAGTCGTTTTCCTGTGTGTGGTGGGAACACTGTGTGCGGTGTGGACATTTGAGAGAAACAGCGTCTGGAGCGATGAGTTATCCCTGTATCGGGACTGCGCCGAGAAATCCCCGGCAAAGGCGCGGCCCCATAATAATTACGGCGCCATCCTGTTGCGGCGGGGTCGTCTACCGGAGGCCATCGATGAATTGCAGACGGCCTTGAGGATTAAGCCCGACTACTCGGATGCTCATTACAATCTGGGCAATGCCCTGGTCAAGCAGGGTAATTTAACAGAGGGTATGTACCACTTTTCGGAAACTCTGCGCCTGCGGCCCAGGAATGTAAAAGCCCTCAACAACATGGCAGCGACGCTGGTCCTAAAAGAGCAGTACCCGCAAGCGATCGACTATCTCAAAAAAGCACTCACCATAAATCCGGCAGACACAGCCTTGCACACAAATCTTGCTATTATATTGAAAAAGCAAGGCGATCTGGTTGATGCCCGGCAGCACTTATTAAGGGCACTGGCAATCAACCCTGCCAATGCGTCGGCTCGCCGTCATCTGGAGGAGATCGATCGCCGTATGCGGGAAGCGCGCGGCAATCGCAATGACTAGCGGATATCCGGACCCGATTTGGTTGGCAGTAAACGCTTTTATCGCCAGACGGGAGACTTCAGATAGTTCCTTGGAAGTGAGCGCGCCCAACCCAAGCAATTATTGCCGATAATTTTTTCAGCGGAGATTTTAAGTCTTTGAATGATAGTAAAACTGGCAATCAAAAGGGTTTACACAAATTTGCGTAAACCCTTTATTTTTCTGGTGCCGGAGGCGAGAATCGAACTCGCACGGACGCAAGGTCCGGAGGATTTTGAGTCCTCTGCGTCTACCTATTTCACCACTCCGGCTTTGAATCGTTTATATAGGCAAAATTAAAAAGGTTGTCAATAAGATTGCTTTCCTATCTTTGATGGATTCGTAAAAAGTCGGGATTTCGATCTTTTTCATTGTAACATATTGAATTTACGAGCCCTGAAATTTAATTTTTGTGTTTTTTGCGCCTTTTTGCGGCCATATTATCTTCAGAAAAGGGTCAAAATTTCTTTTTCAGAAATCTCGCCTTGCCTTAACACCCTGGGTATATCCTGTGTCACGTCGACCACCGTCGAGCCGACGCCACCTTTTAGCGGCCCGGCATCCAGGACGGCATCCAGTTGCTGAACAAGATACGGGTCCAAATCGTCACTGCGGCGGCAACCGGGTTTGCCCGATAAGTTGGCGCTGGTGCCGGTAAGCGGTTCCCCGAGTGACTCGACCAGGGCCGCCGCCACCGGATGGCCGGGCAACCGGATGCCGATTTTACCGGACCCGGCTGTAAGGAAATGCGGTACGGTGTCGGCGGCTTCAAAAACGAGCGTCACCCGGCCCGGCCAGAATTGGTCCATGATGCGAGAGGCCGCTTTTGATACGTGTGAGACCAGCCGCTCCAGCTGTATGCGCCGGTCTATCAATATCAGTATCGGTTTTTGAGGGGGTCGTTGTTTTAATTGAAACACCCGATCAACAGCTGCGGCATTGAAGGCATCGGCACCCAGCCCGTAGAGGCAGCGGGTGGGGAAAGCGATCATCCCGCCTTGTTTGATGAGGATGACCGCACGCTGAATAACTTCGGGCTCAGGATGTTCATGATTGATTTTATAAACTTTCAATCTTCTTCGCTTTTTTCTCGACCTGACGGGCCATCTCCTGTTTAAACTTTTCGAGCTTTTCGGCAAGCGCCGGATCAGCAGTTGCTATAATTTGGGTTGCCAAAATGCCGGCATTACGTGCACCGGGTTTTCCGATCGCCATGGTGGCCACCGGAATGCCGGGCGGCATCTGTACCGTCGCCAGCAGGGCATCCAAACCCTGAAGACATGAGGAATCGATGGGAACGCCGATCACCGGCAGCGTCGTGTGTGCGGCCAATACACCGGCTAGGTGAGCAGCATGGCCCGCTCCGGCGATGATCACTTTCATTCCCCGACGCGAGGCGGCAGCGGCAAAATTTCCCGCCCGTTGCGGGCTTCTATGCGCGGATGCAACCGTCATTTCGGCCTCCTGCATGACTTCGAGGTCGGAGTCACTGCCCATGATAATACCAACCTTTGTTGCTTCCTGTTGTCCTTGCGAAACTTTTTTAACTGTCGCCAAAGCTGCCTCCTATAAATTTTAGAATTTGGATTTAAAGTTAGCCTCTTCCCGAGCTGCAGGCTTTATGAGCCGGAAGCCGGCGGATCAATGACACGGAAAGGTTGCGGCTGAACAGTTTTCACTAATCCAGGGACAATGCCTACCTGAACCCTGACCATTAAACCCTTGAATGATTGCACCCCGGGCAAAATTTCAGGTAGAAGTCGGATGGATAGACGCCTGATGCTGTTCCAGGCCGAGTTCGATAAGCTTGTCCATCAGCTGGCTGAAACTTATTCCGCCAACCTGGGCGGCCTGAGGCAACAGACTTGTGGCAGTCATTCCGGGAATTGTGTTGGTTTCCAGCACATAGATCTCTCTGTCCTTGAGAATCATGTCGGTTCGGCTGTAGCCTTGACAATAGAGGGTCCGGTGGGCAATTTTGGCATAGGACTGGGCCTGCCGGGTCAACTCGTCATCAATACGGGCCGGACATATTTCCTGGGTGACGCCGGGCGTATATTTGGCTTCATAGTCGAAAAATTCCCGGCTTTGATCAGGTACGATTTCGATAATCGGCAGCGCTTCCAATTCCTTGTTGCCGATGACACCTCCGGTGAGTTCGGTACCGGAGATATAGGATTCAACCATCACGGCGTTATCGTAGGACTTGGCTTTATCCAGGGCGCCCTGCAGATCGCCGCTAGCTTTCACAATGGACATCCCCACGCTGGACCCGCCTGCCACCGGTTTGACCACCAGCGGCAAGCCAATTTGCTTGACACAGGCATCAACATCCATATCTTCGTTGCGGTGGCAAATCATATAGGAGGGAACGGGAAGGCCGGATATTTCGTAAAGCTGTTTGGTGACCGCTTTGTTCATGGCGAGCGCACTTCCAAGAACACCCGAACCCTGATAGGGAATGTGGAGAAGATCGAGCAAACCCTGAACCGTACCGTCTTCACCATACGGCCCGTGCAGGATAATCAGCGCAACATCGATTCCTGAGGCATCGATGACCAATCGGCCCAGATCGGTTTTAGGGTCATATCGCTGGATATGGTACTTATCTTTATCCAGGGCATCATAAACTTGATCGCCGCTTTGCAGTGAAACTTCTCGTTCTGAAGAGATGCCGCCTGAAAGAAGCGCCACGGTTAGTTTTTTCATGGATAGTGATCCTTTTTTTTATTTTTTTTCGAGGCTTCCAGCCGTTCCACCAGTTTATCAGAATATTTTTGGGGCATTTCAAATTCGATGGGCACATTTGCTAGGGAGTTTAGTTTCATAATGAGGAAATTCAATTTTTTTAAGGCATGATATTTTTCAGCCGTATCTTCCATACCGCTCAGAAGATCTTCAGTACGCTCGATTTCTTTTTTTAATTCAATTTCGGGGGGCAGGCAATCTGCATTTTTTAAAATCTTATAGGCCAGCCGTAACTCATCGGCCACCTGATTGTCATCTTCAAATTGAAGCGGGTTACCGGTGCCCTCTAAATTCTCAAATTGCCCTTTTTGTTGGGCGCGGCGAATGCGTTCTTCTACTATTCTGTCAAATCCTGGAAACATAGGTAATAGTTTTCGGAGTGCGTCTTGGACAAAATCCGGTCTTAATTTCTGACTTTATAAGTACTAGATATACCACACTTCTTGATGTTTTTAAATTATAAAAAGAATCGGGCCTGGGCCGAGAACCTATCCATCGTAATGCAGATCGGCTTAACCATGGCCGGATGCATTGTTTTTTGTTTTTTTATAGGGCTATATCTTGATAAGTGGCTAGGTACTAAAGGGATATTTGTAGCGATTTTCACTATTTTAGGTGTTATCGGCGGCGGTGT
>CAMYLH010000102.1 GCA_947259065.1 uncultured Desulfobacterales bacterium | reverse complement strand
AACCCCTACGAGCCCGCTTCCAGCCCGTAGGCTTCATAGGCTTACAGGCCGGCTTCCGGCTCGTAGAGCTTACAGCTCGGAGAGAGGGGAGGCTTCGCTCAATCTTTTTATAAAATAGATATAATACATTCCTTCGACATTCGATATTCGATATTCGCTTTTTCAGCATCATATGAAACTTCATCAGTCGATCGTTTCTTTTTCAATCAGACCGGCCGTTTTTCAGGCCAGCGGCTGGGCTAATTTGAGATCTGTCATCTGCCTTCTGACCTCTGTCATCCGTCATCCGTCATCTGCCTTCTGACCTCTGTCGTCTGCCATCCGTCATCTATCGTCTGTTCTAAACAAGCTCCCCAAAGGTCTTATTCCAGGCTGTCTTTAAATCTTGCACGGAAACTGTCAGAATGACGTTTTGTTCAAACCCCTGAACAACCAAATCCGCCTCCGCCGTAACCGTTCCGATGCAGCCACAGGCCAATCCTTTAAAAAGGTCTTCAAAGGCCTCCCGGTTGACCGGATCAAGCGTCACGATAAATCGTCCGGCCGATTCGGAAAACAGCAGAATATCTTCCCGCTCGACATCGCAAAACGGAACCTGCGCAAGGTTAACTTTCATGCCGAGATTACCGCCCATAGCGACTTTGCCCAGGTGAACGGCCAAACCACCACGATATATACCGTGGACGGAGGCCACCAGGTCATTTTTAACGGCGCATGTTAAATTGCGGTACAAAGGGATAAATTCGGCCGACCGCACCTCGGGAACATTGCGCCCGACATAACCCAGATGTTCGTAATATTCCGATCCGCCAAGTTCATTGCGGGTGGACCCCAGAACATACACCAAATCACCGGCAATTTTACTGTCCATGGTCACACAGCAGGTGACGTCTTCAATAACCGAGATGGTGGAAAACTGCAGTGTTTCAAGAGCTGAAATTTTGTGAGTTTCACCATAGCGCCCGGCAAGATTGCCATCGACATACATGCTGTCCTTGCCGGAAAGCAGCGGAATCTCGTATGCCAGACATATATCACGCAGAGCCCGGCAGGAACGCACCAGCTGGGCCGCCTTGAACTTACCGTCCGGATTGCCGACAGGATCGTACTGGATGCTGGGCCAACAGAAATTATCGACACCACCGATATGATCTAAATCGGCTCCAACGGCTAAAAGCCTTCGCACAGCCTCATCAATGCTGCAGCTGGTCATGTGATAGGCATCGATGGTGGAATACGTCGGCAGCAGGGCCTGAGCGAGTGCAAGGCCTTTTTGAGATTCAAGCACTGGCCGGATGACGCTTGCATCGCTATTCATGTCACGATCGGCACCGACCAGGGGTTTGATCACACTGGTCCCTTGCACTTCGTGATCATATTGCCGGGTGATCCATTGGGTCGAACAAATATTCGGCCGGCAAAGAAGATCTTTTAACAATGCGGCATAATCCTGAGGCGGCTTGAGAACCGGTTCATACAGCCCCCGCATATCGGGAGAGACCCATTCGGCTTCAAATTCCCACTGGGGGAAACCCGATTCAAGCAAATCCAAATCCACATAAGCGCAGGTCCTACCATCATAGGTGATGTGAAGCTTGCCTGAATCCGTATAGCGGCCGATGACGGTACTTTCGACGGCATGCTTCTTGGACAATTCAAAGAAGCGATCGTAATCATCGACCTGGATGGCGACGGTCATTCTCTCCTGGGATTCTGACACCCAGATTTCCCATTGATCAAGCCCCGCATATTTCAAGGGCACTTTCTCCAATTCAATTTCACATCCGTTGGAAAAACGAGCTGATTCCCCGATAGATGACGACAAACCGCCGCCGCCATTATCCGTAATAAACCGGATTAACCCCTCGTCCCGGGCTTCCAACAAAAAATCCTGCATCTTTTTCTGGGTATAGGGATCACCGATCTGCACATGTCCGGCTGGTGTGTTTACGGAAAACGTCTCGGAGGCAGCCGTAACACCGTGAATACCGTCTTTGCCGACCCTTCCGCCGCACATGATCACCAGCTCACCGGCGGACGTGCGTTTTTTATCGGCCGGGGCACCGTGGATTTCCGCCGGCATCATTCCCACCGCCGTCACAAACACCAGACATTTTCCCAAATAGCCCGGATGAAACAACACCTGGCCAAAAGTTGTGGGAATGCCGCTTTTATTGCCGCCATCGCGCACACCTTCAATCACACCGTCTAAAAGACGTCTGGGATGTAAATGCGGTTTGAGGTCCCCGTCATAATCCCGCGGCCCGACGCAGTAGCCGTAGCTACCCATCACCAGCTTTGATCCCTTACCGGTACCCAAGGGATCACGGTAAACACCCACAATCCCCGTAATAGCGCCCCCATAGGCCTCCATGTTGGAGGGAGAGTTATGCGTTTCCCCCGTAATCACGTAGTAATGATCATTGTCAAAGCGTCCGGCACCCGCATTGTCCCACAAAACCGAAATCACCCATGGCTTTTTTGCCTTTAACATCAAGGTCGGCGCCTCGATAAATGTTTTAAATAAATTGTTGACGATCTCGGTTTCAGCGGTTGCCTGATCACGGTAGTGAAATACTCCGCGAAATGTGTTGTGATTGCAGTGATCGCTTCTGGCCTGGGAAATATATTCAAGTTCAACATCGGTAGGATTGTCAAGCCCAACCAGCGATCGCGCTGATCGGGTAGCTTTATCCATGAAATACGCACGAATGGTGGGCATGTCATTGGGATTTAAGGCCAGGTTGCGTTCATTGCTGATTCTTTCCAGAGAAAGTTCGCTGTCAACCGGTATGGTGGTTACCGTTGGGACATGGTCGAGAATGACCTTGGGAATGATGAGCCCGATACCTTCTGCCGGATTCCATTGATCGAATGAAAATATTTTCCATTGCTGGATGATATCGTTGGCCAGAAGCTCGGCGGCGATTTTATCCATATCTCCGGCACGAAGACCGTTGCCCTTGATGCAGTAACGCTTTGAGGTGTATACCGCGCCGTCCGCCCCGATTTTAAGATTCAGAAGATCTTCGATAGCTTCCACGGCAGTGCTACCCGGATTGTCTCTGACCCCCGGCCGAAAACCGACCCAGATGGTCCAGTCAAATTCGATGTCAAGCGGATCGTAGGATGAAAGGTGGGTGACCGGGTTGGTAAAAATTTCCGCCTGAACCTCTCTTAACTGTACATCCGATAGGCGGGCATCAATGGTTATCACGCTAATCGTGCGCACGCAGTCTATTTCAATGCCAAAATAACTTTTTGCCTTACGACAAATCCCCTCCCCTTCGGCATCGAAAAGAGTTTCTTTTAACGCAATTTCTAGTCGGTGTGGCATGCTGTTCAGCTAAAAAAAATCCGTGTGATGTCATTGTAAAATACTAGGATCATCAGCAATATCAGGAGAAACAAGCCGACCTGCTGAGCAATTTCTCTCACTTTCACACTGACCGGGCTTCCTTTGATCGCTTCAACAAAAAAGAATAGCAAGTGGCCGCCATCCAGCACCGGGATCGGCAGCAGATTGATAATCGCTAAATTGATGCTGATCAGGGCGATAAAGGATATCAGACTGCCGACCCCTGCTTTGGCCGAGTCACCGGCCATCTGAGCAATCATGATGGGACCGCCCAGGGTGTCCGTCGAAATATCGCCTTTGAGCAGCTTGGCAATGATAATCACCATCAGCTCTGTTACCCGGTAGGATTGAATCAGACTTTCAGAAAAGGCCTGGAAAAAATTCAAATCTTTAGAATAAGCTTCCCTCGAAGCGGTAATACCGATGATAAAGCGTTGGATGTTTTCACCGAATATATTTTTAGCTGGTGTCTGTTCAGGCGTGATCCAAAGCTCGCGGGTGGAATCTCCGCGCAGAAAGGTCAACTGAATGGATTCACCGTTGCTGGCATTGATTATTTCTGCCATTTCATCCCAGCTGGTGATCGCCGTTTGGTTGATGGCGGTTATCAAATCACCTTTTTTTATCCCGGCTACAAATGCGGGGGATCCCGGCCTTACTTCCCCAATGGAAGGCTTTAGGACCAGGGTTCCCGAAAAGAAAAAAATCCCGAAAAATATTAGGATGGCAAGAAGTATATTGAAGACCGGTCCGGCGGCGACGATCAGCATGCGTTTGGCAACGTGTTTATGGGTAAAGGATAGCGAAATATCCTCCGGCGCTATTTCGGCATCCGCGTCCTCTCCAATCATTTTGACATAACCGCCCAGCGGGATCGCCGAAATACGGTAATCGGTAATGCCGACCTTTTTACCAATCAATCGAGGCCCGAAGCCAAGTGAAAATTTCTCAACTCCGACTCCGAATAATCTGGCGATTAAAAAATGACCGAACTCATGAAAAAAGATGAGAACGCCCAGGACGATGACAAATGCAAATATGCTGGTACCCATGGGTTTATCTTGTTATTGGATATAGGTTATGTGTTATTGAATTGATGTCTGTAACATTCTGATACAGCGGAATAAACGAATGCCTAAAATGATCTAAATTGCTCAAAATGCCTAAAATTAAGGAAACGCTACGCTCTATCTTTTTTTATAAAATCGACAGAATATCACAATTTTAGCTCATTTTAGTTCATTTCAAATTTTAGCTCATTTTCTTAATTTTAAATTAATACCTTTTCAATTTAGAATAGAATATTTTGCTCTGATAATGTGACAAACTAAAACTATAATATATAAATCTTAAACAGATATGCAACCGGTGAGGCAAATAAAAGCGCATCGATGCGGTCTAAAAACCCGCCGTGACCCGGCAAAAGACCGCTGGAGTCCTTGATTTTAGAGGATCGCTTGAATTCGGATTCAAATAAATCACCTACCTGACCGGCAAGGCCGACAGCAAGAAAAAATAAAACGGCAGGTCCCCATGAAAGGGTCGGCAAGAAAAAGATCTTCCCGATGGAACCCACCAGAAGATTCCCTGCCAGTCCTCCGATAGCGCCCTCGATTGTTTTCCCCGGACTGATGGCTGGATTCAGCTTGTGTCGCCCAAGATATGAACCGACATAATAAGCACTGATATCACCGGCAAAAATGATGGCGAGAAGTAAAAAGATCCAGGTCATACCATCAGGGGCCCGTCGCAGCGACACCAGAAAAGAGAGTAGTAAAGGAATATAAACGATCCCTTGAACCTGCTTGGGAATAACATTAACGATTGATGGTGTTGATTTGTAGAGGAACATGGACATCAGGCCGACAATAATCACATTGAGCGCGAGTACCACCAATACACTTTCAGAATCGGCGATGTGCGCTGCGGCGATGATGGCAAGGCCGACGAAATATCCCCACCAAACAACAACACCGTGCAATGTTTCGCTATCGGCATTAAACACAATGCGATAATATTCCCAGAGCGAACATATACAGGCGATACCGACCAGAATAACGAAAGGAAAGCCGCCAATGTAAACCAGAAAAATGAGAAATGGTAAAGCGCTCAGTCCTGTGATCCAACGCTTAAGATGCACGTGATGGTTTGCTCCGTTGTAGATCTTGATTAGCCAGCATGTTGAATGGTTAAATTGAACGATGTAACCAATCTAAGGGTCTAAATTTTTTCCGAGACTACGCTCGGAAAAAGTGGCCCCTGCGGGGCAGCAAGAGCACTGTTTAATTAAATAGGTTTCAGGTGTCAGTATCTAACACTTCCTTTCCCTGACACCCGACACCAGGTAACCTTACGTTCCTTACAACATGGTATCATTTAAAAGCCGTTAAGGATCTAGACGGCGCCGAATCTGCGGACACGGTCCTGGAAGTCTTTCAAGATTTGTAGAAATTCTTCTTTGCTGAAATCAGGCCATAGGGTCTGGGTGACAAATAGTTCGGTGTATGCGATTTGCCAGAGCAAAAAATTGCTGATCCGCATCTCCCCACTGGTTCTGATCAATAAATCCGGATCAGGAATATCGCGTGTATAGAGATGATCGGAAATCAGTCCTTCATCAACTGCTTCCGGCTCAATGATGCCGCGTTTGATTTTCTCAGTCACCTCCTGAACCATCCGGACAATCTCTGCCCGGCCGCCGTAGCTCAATGCCAGAACAAGATTCATGCCTGTTTTTTCTCTGGTGGCCGTCATGGTCTGATCTAATGCTTGCCGAACTTTCGTTGGTAAGCGGTCTAACTGACCGATCATCCGCAGCCGGATATTGTTCTCCACCATCTCCTTTCGTTCTGATTGCAGAAATTTTTTCAGAAGGACCATCAGGGCCTCAACTTCTGTTTTCGGCCGCTGCCAATTTTCGGTGGAAAAAGCATACAGGGTGAGGTAGGGTATCCCGATTTTGCGACACGTTCGGACAATGGTTCGAACCGTCTCCGATCCTTTTTCATGACCGTTGATGCGGTTTAACAGGCGTTTTTTGGCCCAGCGGCCGTTGCCGTCCATGATGATGGCGACATGGGTAGGTAATTTGGTGGTATCCAGTTCAACTGGGTTGGAAGAAGACGGGCTAGAATTCAAGGATCTCTTTCTCTTTTTCTTTGAAGCATTCATCGATGAGCTTGATCTGCTCATCTGTTATTTTTTGAACTTCATCCTGAGATTTAAAGGCATCATCTTCCGAAATCTCGCCATCTTTTTTCATGCTTTTTAACAGTTCGTTGGAATCACGTCGGATGTTCCGAATGGAGACCTTGTAATCTTCACAAATTTTTCGAACGACTTTGACCAGTTCTTTGCGACGCTCTTCGGTAAGTAAGCGCTGGTATCGATATTCGAATGATTTTCCCGTCACTGGACGGAGTCAGCCCCAGATCCGATTTTAATATGGCCTTTTCAATATCCTTGATAACGGAAACATCCCAGGGTTGAATCGTAATCATACGACTCTCGGGTACGGCAAGTGTAGCCATCTGGTTCAATGGAGTTGGGGTGCTATAGTAATCAACTTTTATCCCGTCAAGAATAGATAGAGACGCACGACCGGTTCGTACTCGTTTCAATTCGTTTTTTAAAGCAATTACGGATTTACCCATACTATCTCTGGTTTCGGCATATATTGACTCAATCATGGGAAGTGACCTCGTGTTTGTTCCAACTTTTTAATATTTCGTTTGAGCTACTGGGTTTCATGTGTGCCCAGCCGATGGCCGCCGGGGCTGCCAGTTTGATCGAAAAAGACTTCGGCCTTTGCTGAAACCCGAATCCGGACTAATGGTCAATCAGCGTCCCGATTTCCTCGCCGCAGATAAATCTTCGAATATTTCCTTTCGTTTTTAATTTAAAAACGGTAAGCGGCAGCTTATTATCCATGGCAAGGGAGATTGCCGTCATATCCATGACACGGAGCTGCTTTTCCAGAACTTCCATATACCGGACACGCTTCAACAACTTCGCGTGTTTATCCTTGACCGGATCGGCGTCGTAAAGTCCGTCAACCTTGGTGGCTTTTATAAGAATCTCAGCATGAATTTCCTGAGCCCGGAGCACTGCGGCGGTATCTGTAGTAAAATAGGGATTTCCCGTTCCAGCGCCGAATATGACAGCGCGTCCTCGCTCAAGATGACGGTTGGCTCTGCGCATGATATAAGGTTCGGCAACTTCATGCATCGAAATGGCTGTTTGTACGCGGGTTTCCACTCCCTGCTTTTCCAAAGCATCCTGTAGCGCCAGACTATTAATAACCGTGGCCAACATTCCCATGTGGTCGGCAGAAGTTCGATCCATCCCGTACGAGCTTGCCGCAATTCCACGAAAGATATTGCCCCCGCCCACAATGATGCCGATTTGAACGCCTAATTCGACAACGGAGCGGATTTCTGCGGCCACGAATTTAATCATGTCGGGACTGATGCCGAAACTCTGTTCTCCCATCAGAGCTTCGCCGCTTAATTTTACGGCAACTCGCTTATAACGGGGGTTATCCACTTATACGCCTTTACTGCCTAAATTATTTGTAATTGTTCAGCCACCAAGGCACCAGTCACGAAGGTTACCATAGAGTTCTATTGATCCCGTATTTAATAAGAGGCACGTTAAAATTGATATTCCTTTTCTTTGTGCCTTCGCGTCTTAGTGGCAAATATTTTTCTTTTTACCATAAAAATTATTCATTTTAAGACTCGCCGATCTGAAAACGAACAAACCGCCTGATGGTGATGTTTTCTCCAATTTTAGCGATCATTTCATTCAACAGATCTTCTATGGTCAAATCCGGATCACGCACATAGGCCTGTTTAAGCAAGCAATTTTCTGTGAAGAATTTTTTCAGTTTGCCGTCAACAATTTTAGCGATCACGTTTTCAGGCTTGCCCGTTTCAAGGGCCTGGCTTTGATAGATATCTTTTTCCCGCTTGATAATTTCTTCCGGAAGATCTTCGGCCTGGATGCTCAGCGGGTTGGTGGCGGCGACGTGCATGGCGATGTTTTTTGCAAAATTAACAAAATCTTCATTTTTGGCGACAAAATCAGTTTCACAATTGACTTCCACCAGCACACCCAGCTTACCTCCCATGTGGATATAGGATTGTATGGTTCCTTCCGACATCGCCCGACCGGCTCGTTTACGCGCGGTGGCCAGTCCTTTTTTTCTCAGAAAATCGACTGCTTTATCAATGTCGGCATCGCATTCCACAAGCGCCTGCTTACAATCCATCATCCCGGCACCTGTTTTTTCTCGCAGTTGCTTTACCATGGTCGCATTAATTGTTGTCATTTTGCTCTCCTGTCGTTTCAGCTTCGCTATCTTCTTCTGATCCACTGCTATGCGCCTCAGCCTCTGCCTGCGGGACATTAACGACCTCGGTGGATTCGGTCCCTGAGCGTTTAATTATTTCTACAACGGGACCTTTGGTGCCGTCTGAAATAACTTTACGCTCACCCGGTTTTAGTTCGGCGCTGATGGTTGACACTTCGGATTCCTCTTCGATTTCCTTGTCGGCTTCGGCCTGTTGTCTCTCGGCAAAGCGTTGCTGTCCTTCAATGCAGGCATCCGCCATTTTTGAAGTAAGTAATCGGATAGCTCTGATAGCATCATCATTGCCGGGTATTATATAATCAACATCATCCGGGTCACAATTGGTATCCACAACGGCAATAATCGGTATGTTGAGTCGACGACCCTCACGTACGGCGATGGCCTCATTTTTGGGATCAACCACGAACATCGCTCCGGGCAGCCCGTTCATGGTTCGGATTCCTCCTAAATTACCATCGAGTTTAATCCGTGATTTACCAAGTTTGAGCCGTTCCTTTTTTGGAAAAAGTTCGATGGATCCATCATTTTGGATAGTGTTGAGATAGTTGAGGCGATCTATGCTCTGCCGAATCGTTTGAAAATTGGTCAGCATACCGCCAAGCCATCGGTTGTGAACATAAAACATTTCGCAGCGGTTGGCTTCTTCATAGATAGAATCGCGCGCCTGTTTTTTAGTGCCGACGAAAAGCAGTGAATTGCCTTCAGCTACTGTGTTTACGACAAAATGTTTACGACAAAATCATAGGCTGTTTTGAACATCCGCACAGTTCGTTGCAGGTCGATAATATAGATCCCGTTTCTGGCTCCGAAAATATAGGGTTTCATCTTCGGATTCCAGCGTTTCGTCTGATGGCCGAAATGCACGCCGGCTTCCAACAGTTCTTTCATGGTTACATAAGCCATAGTTTTCTCCCTTTCCTAATGGTTATTCCACTGCCATCATCATTCCTGTTTCCGACTTTCAGCGAAAGCACCGGGAAGCAAGTCCGATAGCGTGAGGGTTATAAAAATCTTTTTTATTAGCAAATAATATTATCAGCCGCAACACTTTTCTTCATTTTACGGTAAAGTATTAAATATTCCGTAACCAGCACCAAAGATACCATAGCTCGCAACTGGCAACCCGCAACCCGAACCCCGTTTCAACCTCTTTTTCGCATCCATACCACCCGATCGCAGTCACTGTAGTCCTTGGAATGGTTGAAATCATCATAAAAATTGCAGTCGGATACAATTCTGTGAACATCATCTTTCTGCTCATGACCAATTTCCAGCAAAAGCACGCCATGCGGCTTCAGATACTGGTGGGCGCAACCGATAATTTGTCTAAAACACGATAGCCCATCCTGATCGCCGTCGAGAGCCGCAAGGGGTTCAAACCGGTGTATTTCTGGCTGCAGCTTACCGATCACCTGGCTGGGTACGTAAGGCGGGTTTGACACGATCATATCAAACTCGGATTTTTCCGGATTTAACGGAGTCAGCCAATCACCGACAAAATAATGGACCCGCCCGGAAAAACCGTGTCGCGCG
>CAMYLH010000101.1 GCA_947259065.1 uncultured Desulfobacterales bacterium | reverse complement strand
CGAACGGCTCCAAGGCGAAGCTGGAGAATCGCAGAACGAAAAATTGGTCGAGCGTATTATTGAAAAACTCTTTGCATCTCCTGAGGAGACGCAAGAAGAAAAAGTCTCCAAGGATTCCGATGCTACAGAAGGCGTCCCGTTTATGGAACAGGCTGCAACCCTAGTTAACGCATTTAAACGAGTTTAACGCATTTAAACGAGCTGCGGGACGCTAACGCATCAGCGTTTCGTGTGAAGACCTCCCAGGTGAGTTTGCCTTACCATCATCATCTTCTTGTAAAAAGCCTACCCTCCACTCAATTCTCACCCAACCATCATCACCGCAAACATAGCGATTTTTTTGTTTATCCAGCCTTTTGCATCTCCTCTCTTACTTTAATTTATCCCTCAAGATATCGGCGAAAACGCCGATAGTTTTTAAGCAGATGCGGATAAACGCCATGTAATATTCATGGCTGTCCCAGATACATCTGATTTCCGGTCCGATCAGTGTAAAACAGAGAGGTTGAATGCAAATGAAACAGACTCGATTAATAAGATATATATTGCATAAAAGCACCCTTATTTTGGCAGTTTTGATTTCTATGCCGGCTTTCGGCTCTGCCAATACGCCTGAAAAAATAAAGGCACTTTATTTACCGTCACATTGCTTTACCGAACGTAAAATCGATGAGTTTGTACACTATGCAAAATTGGCGGGAATCAATGCCGCTGTTCTGCACGTCAAAGATCCTCACGGGCGCATCCGATGGAAATCCAACAATCTGCAAGCCGCAGAAATCGGAGCCGTCGCCTCAACCGGATTGGTGGAAAGCACTTTAAGAGAGCTTAGAGCTCAAGGTTTTTGGACGGTTGCGAAACTGGATTTATTCGTGGATCATCTACTGGTAAGCAAACGTCCCGATATGGGAATCATTGACATTCAATCCGGAAACCCGTGGTCGGACCAAATGGGGCTGTACTGGGCCAATCCTTTTAATCACGAGGTATGGCAATACAATATCGCCCTATGCAAAGAGCTGGTCAGACTCGGATTTGATGAAATTCAATTTGACTATATTCGTTTCCCCAGTGATGGCAATCTTTCGGCCATTGAATATCCTCTCGCTACGGGACAACTGAATAAAACCCAATGTATCGGAAAATTCTTAGAATTAGCCCATACTGAGCTAAAGCCTACCGGAGTGACCATTTCAGTGGATCTATTTGGGATGGTGGCCTGGAAAACCGTGGATTTCGGGGTGGGTCAACTGATAGAAACCATTGCACCCCACGTGGATGTCATCTGCCCGATGCTCTATCCTTCCCACTTTCCTTCAGGGTTTTTAGGTAAAAAAAACCCGGGGGAATATCCGCAGGAAATTATGGAGTTAAGTCTGCAGCGGATGAAAAGCCGCACCGGCAAAATAATCCGACCCTGGATTCAAGGGTTTTGGTATAAACCCGGTGATATCAACGCACAACTCGACGGACTTTCGGTGAGTGGAACAACCGCCTGGTCCGTTTGGAATCCCTCCGGTAATTATTCAACCACCTACAGGGCGCTTGCCGTAAGATTGAATCAAACCTTTCCGGCTCCTCAATTCTATCCATCGGTTTCGGAAATAATCCATAAGGATGAGCGTATCATCCCGGGCAATCATCGCGTCGTTAATTTAACCAATTATAAGCAGGGATACTCCATTATTTCCCTGGAAGAATCTAAAAATGGCAGCAAAAGTGCCTATTCAACGCTTATCAAGGTACTGGAGACCCTGGACGAGGGAATTATGGATCGGATTTTAACAACCCGTAAAATTCCATTCTCACGACTAACCAGTAAATATAACAAAAAGATACGCCTCTCCCATCTGCTTTGCAAGGACTTGCAGATTGATCCGCGACGTTTTCGTCCCAAAGCGATTTATATTGACTGGCAGAATGGCTGTCGTTTCAGCGGCGCAATGCCCGAAGATCGGCTCATCAATTATCGGATTGCCGCCGAAGTCACATTTGCAAAAGATATCGATGTTTATGCGATTATGTCAAAACAACTGTAGTGAAGTGTCTGTATACGTCAGGCCCACGGGATCACTATTTATTAAATACCTTCCAGCTTCCGAATTGAGCGTACCCGAAAAATTAATATGATTGGCATGCCAGATTTTGATTCAAATTGGAAGCATTAACCATCGGCTGTACCTTTTGAACCCTGCCCTCTCAACCTAAAATCATCATCTCATTTTCCTTTTTCACTGTTTTCCTAGGTCGAATGCCAGCTGGAGCGGAGCATTTAAGTTTGATGCGTGTTTCGATGTCATCGCGACAGGTTCACTTTTTTATTATCATTTTTATTCGACTATGATAAAAAATGTGTGTTATTTTAACGAAAAGCAGAAGGTGCAAACCATATGAACGCTTTAAGAAGTAAATTCAAAAGATCGCCTCAGAGTCCCAATCCATTGAAATCAAGTAAAAAAGCGGAATTCGAATCCAAAGTGGACACCGCCGTGTTAGGCAGGTATTCGGATTCGCTGGTGTTGGCCTTCATCTTTATAGCCATCATCTATTGGGTACTGGATTCCATATTGAATATTTTTTTTTCAAATAAATTTAATCTCATTGCCGAACTTATCGGCCCTGATTTGTACGATATTTATTTGCGGGTGATTGTGTTGTGCCTGTTTATTTTATTCGGCTCCCACGCGCAGTCCATTATTAACAGATTAAAAGATGCGAAACAAAAGCTGAATGAATCCGAGCAGCTGTGGCGTTCCCTGATAGCTACCGCACCGGACATGATCATCGCGGTGGATCAAAAAGGCATTATTCGCTTTATCAATCAAACGATATCGGAACTGCCCCGTGAAAAAGCCATCGGTAAAAGTATGTATCGCTTTTTCCCCACGCAATATCGTGATCTTGCGAGGGATTGTATCGAAAGTGTATTTAAAACCGGGGAGCCGGAAAGATTCGAAGTGCGTATGGGAACTGACCGCAAACCTGAATGGTATACCTACCGCATCGGTGCCTTGAGACTTGACAGAAAAGTCATTGCAGCAACCATCATCTCCTCTAACACGACTGAATTCAAACAAGCCGAAGAACTGATACGATACAAAGAATTGTTTGATAATGTCACTGAAGGTGTGTTTCTTTTAAACACTGAAGGAAAAATTATCGAAACGAATGATCGGATGCTGGAAAGTACCGGGTACACAAGAGCCGAATTATTAAATCTCAGTATCACGAAAATCGTTGAAGCCAGTCAGATTCCCTATGTAGAAGGTATGCTCAGAAAGGTGCGCACGGAGGAAGAGTCCCGGTTCGAGCTCAATATAAAATCCAGAAACAGCAGGATTTTTCCAAACGAAGTCAACTGCCGCAATGTTATGTATCTTGGCAAACCATGTTTTTTATGTGTCGCAAGGGATATTACCGAAACAAAATTTCTTCATGATCAGTTGCTAAGATCCGAACGGTTGGCCGCAACCGGACAGCTGGCGGCCTCAATTGCCCATGAAATTAATTCGCCCCTGCAGGGTATAACCGCTTTGCTGAGCGTTATCCGCATGAAGTATGAGCATGATAAGGAACTTTTAAGTCAATTAGATTTGATTAAAAATGCGTTTATCAGCATACGAAACACCGTTCGCAACCTCATCGACCTGAACCGCCCGGGCAAAGAAAAAAAACAACCCATGAATATCAATCAGGTAATCGAAAACACGGTCGCCCTGACACGCAGTCATTTGAAAAAACACATGGTGGACATCAAGCTAAATCTGGCTGCTGAAACATCGATAATCAATGCATCCCCCCAACAAATCGGCCAGGTGATCATGAACCTGGTCAACAATGCTGTGGAATCGCTTACCAATGCACCGAAATCGCGGGAGAAACTTAAGCAGTCTGCACAAATTGGCCGTAAAATCAGCATCGACACGCACAACCGCAACGAAGAAATTATCATAACCGTTAAAGACAACGGTCCCGGAATTTCAGAAAATGATCTTGGAAAAATTTTTGATCCTTTTTTCACCCGAAAAAAGACCATGGGAATGGGAGTTGGGCTTTCTATTTGTCACGGCATCATCGAGGATCACAAAGGCGTGATTTATGCCGATAACGCACCGGAAGGCGGGGCTGTGTTTACGATACGGCTACCGTTAAGGTAATCCGAATAAACCGGAATTATATTACGATTTGCCGCATTCTTTGCAGCGCCCGTCAGGGCCGATGACACCGATACAATTACCATCACTGCACAAAACGCGATCTTGCCAATCATCGTTATCGGCTGCTTCATGAGGCATATCTTCAAGAGGTGGGTCTTCTTTCTCATAAGCGTTTTCCGCCGGAGATGGGTCTTCTTTCTCATCAGCGTTTTCCGCCGGAGACGGCTCTTCCTTCGCTGAAAAATGGTCCTCCGCCAAAGTGCCCTCATATTCTTTGCCGCACTCTTTACAGCGCCCATCCGGTCCGATCACCCCGATACAGTTGCCGTCACTGCATAATATACGATGTTCCCACTCTATATCCGTCGGGACCGTTTCTCTCTCATTCTCTTCAGGTATTTCAGTTTCCATTCTTATCTACTCCAAATTAGTATCTTAGTGCCTTTGAGGCTGTGACGTTTGTCTGCAGTTGCCTTATACCTGAAGCAAACCTTCAACCTCATTGAGAAAGTTAATGTGGTAGGCCGCCGTCAACTCCGGATTGCGGTAGGCCACCAGAGGCATTCCGGCCGCCTGGGCGGCCATTTCGTCCAGTCGTGAATCACCGATATATATTACCTGATCAGGCGGGACCTTAAATTCGTCTGAGATTTTTAGCAGTATATCAGGATGAGGTTTGGGTCGCTCGACATCGCTGGCGGTCACAATCAGATCAAAATATCCATCCAAGTCAAATGCAGCAAGCAACCGATTCATGGTATCGGTTCTGTTGGTGGCTATGGCGGTTTTGAATTGCGGTTTGAGTTTTTCAAGCAATGAAACCAGATGCGGCTCCACCGTTAAATAGCTAAGATACTTCTGATAATCCATAGTGTTACGAAAAACATGAGCCGCCGCCAGGGACTTTTCATCAGGGAACAAATATGCCAGGGATTCGAAAACAGTATGCATATGAACAAAGGTAAATTGTTCTTCAGTCACCGCCGGCCTTCCAAAATGCTGCAGGATATTGCTATAATAAACCCGATTGGCTTGTTCGGTATCAAATAATACGCCGTCACAATCAAATGCAACCACTTTAAAACTTTCCATTTCGTTCACTATTCTGACAATGTCATCACGCAAACCGGGACGCAGGCCTGGATGCCGAAATTCTAGTAAGGTCGGGTCTTTTAGCTATTCAAGTTTGCGGGGACGCAGGTAACCGTAAACCCTTACGCTAAGCTGCGGCCTGATTTTGCTGTCTGTTTCAAGAATAATGGAATCATAGTAACGGCCTGCGTCTGTTTTCAGGTTCTCAATATTTAGCTTATACGCAAAAGTGTTGGATTCTTTGGTTTCTTCGAGCTGGTATTTGATGTATTTGCCGTCTTTCGCACGTAAATTGAGAATCTTAAAAGGATATTTTTTTTCGGGAATAATGGTGACAGTGCCCTTGACAGAATCACCAACAAAACCGCGCATATTAGCATGTTGTGGCCGAATGGTGACAAATTTTTCAACCTGGCCGCTTATGACTAGATCCTGCTGCGGGCGCTTTTTATCATTGGTATAAACACCTGCGGTTTTTCTCATTTTTCTTCCGCCATATCCTTTAGTATCAACTTTCAGAGTTATTTTCCCCTCACCACCGGGAGGGATCTGCCTCGGAAATGAGACAGCAGTACACCCTCAGCCGGTCTTCACGCGTTCAATATTCAACGTTGCAGTACCTTTGTTTTGAACAACAAATTCGTGTGCGACTTCAGCCCCATCCAGGACCGGCGAAAATTCATAGAGGGTTTGCGGGTATACAGCGGCTGGTCCGGCATCATTTTGAGCACCAAATCCTGCGGCAGCAAACAGTATCAGTCCAATTGCAGTGGCTAACGCTAAAAGCTCTTTACAGCCCATTATGAACTCCTTCTCTAAATTTGATTTATAAGTCTTGAAAAAATTTTATGACGCATACCGTACAATGTCAAGGTGCAATAAAATCCCCGCAATGAATGAGGTGACCGGCTTAACTATTTTTTAATTTTCTCCACAGCTTTCTGCAGATTCCAGATCTTATTGTAGCTGGTTCTAATACCCTGTGCCCTGAATTTTCTGACCCATACCGTGAATCTTAAGACGTTTAAGCGCCGGCGATCAGTATCGAGTATCCAGCATCGAGCATCCAGTATCGAGCATCGAGCATCCAATAGGCAGAAATTTTACATCATAAAAAGAGGATCAACATCGATTGCCACCTGGACCGTTCGTCGCGTGAAAACTGACGGGTTCTGCAATATTAGCTGATTGATAAACTGATGCAGCGCCTTGGCAATTAGACCTTTTAACAGGATCTGCCAGCGGTAACGTCCGGCAATTCTGGTCAAAGAGGCCTCAATGGGCCCCATGATCACCACACTCTGGTAATCGGTGGAATGGCTGGCTTTTAGTACCCGGCACTGTTCACCCAGCAATCGGGCATGGTTTTCCGTCTCTTGCGGGTCCTTGCCCGATATTTTCAGCTGTATCATTCTGGAATAGGGTGGATAATCAAGTGCCTTGCGAAAACCGATTTCCTGATGGTAGAAAGCAATAAAATCCTGCTGTCTGGCTGCGGCAATGCTGAAATGGTCTGGATTGTAGGTTTGCAAAACGACTCTGCCGGGTCT
>CAMYLH010000100.1 GCA_947259065.1 uncultured Desulfobacterales bacterium | reverse complement strand
ACGTTTCGAGATCTGATAGAGAAACTCGATTTTATCCTGGGTGATCTGGGTTGCCGGATTCTAATGCTTTTACCGATTCATCCCACCCCCACAACCTACGGCCGCATGGGAAGATTCGGCAGTCCCTACGCAGCCTTAAGTTTTACCGCCGTCGATCCGGCCCTGGCGCAGTTCGACCCGCACGCCACACCCCTGGAACAGTTCATTGAATTGGTGGACGCGGTTCATCAACGCAATGCCAGAATATTTATTGATATCGCTATTAATCATACGGGTTGGGCCGCCAGCCTTCACGAATCCCATCCCCAATGGCTGGCACGCAGCCCTGAGGGCAAGATTGAAGTCCCCGGCGCATGGGGTGTAGACTGGGAAGATTTGACCAAACTGGATTACAGTCACAAAGATCTCTGGAAGTACATGGCGGATGTTTTTCTGATTTGGTGCAACCGCGGGGTGGACGGTTTTCGCTGCGATGCCGGCTATATGATTCCGGCCATGGCCTGGAAATACATGATTGCCAAAGTTCGAGAGCAGTATCCGGATACGACATTTTTACTTGAGGGTCTTGGCGGAAAAATTTCAGTGACCCGGGACCTGTTAAACACCGCCAATCTAAACTGGGCCTATTCAGAGTTGTTTCAAAATTATGAGCGTGGCCAAATTGAAAACTACCTGCCCGAGGCCTTCGACATCTCAAAAAGCGACGGCATTACGGTCAATTTTGCGGAAACCCATGACAATCCTCGCCTGGCATCCCGTTCAAAATGTTACGCCCGTATGCGAACGACCTTGTGCGCGCTTTCGTCTCAACAGGGGTCATTTGGATTTGCCAATGGGGTGGAATGGTATGCCACCGAAAAGATCAATGTTCACAACAGTGCGTCGCTGAACTGGGGGGCGCAAATCAATCAAGTAGATCACATCCGGCGTTTAACTCATTTATTGAGGGCGCATCCGGCGTTTTTCACTGATACCGAGGTGAAAATGCTCCAGGAAAATGGCGGTAACCATGTCGTATTGCTGCGCCGCCATATACCAACGGACAAGAAATTGCTGGTGGTTGTCAATCTAGATGATGAAAATCAGACTCTGGCATCATGGAACGCAGCGTCTGCAGGAATGAATGGTCCGGATTTTATCGATCTTCTTTCCGATACTGCGGTAAACGCCACACTATCTGATAGTCAGTACCGCTATCAGCTGGACCCCGGACAGGTGTTATGTCTTTGCGAGGACAAAAACGACCTGCTATCCGCGCAAACATCGTCTGAACAACCCTTTCCTGTGCCCCGGCAAATTGAAGACCAACGACTGCGAGCCAAAGCATTTGAAGTGTTCGCATTTTATCACGGAACCCGGGATTTAGAAACTGCCGGGACGGATCAGGTGGCACGGCGGATAAAAGAAAATCCGGTGACTTTCTGTAAAGACGTCAATCCATTCAGCCGTGAAACCCGGGTCATTACCTGGCAATGGCCGCGGGATCTGCAGCGCGAAGTCATGCTGCCACCCGGGCATTTCTTGATGGTTCAGGCCGACTGCGCCTTCCGTGCGCGCCTTTTCGATGGTTACCGGACAGTAGCCGCCGAAGAAAGTCTTAAAAAAGAAAACGGATCTTATTTCGCTTTATTTACAGCATTTGATCCACCGAAAAGCGCTGGATCTTACACCCTGAAATTGTCCGTATATTCACCTGAAGGAGCACAGCATGGAGAGGCACCTCTCTTGGTGCTGTCAAAACCAGCAGATGTCGGTGTAAAAAGTATTTTTAATCGGCCCGAATTGCTGAGCGAAGACTTCAGTTATCTGAACACCAATGGATGCGGCGCCATGCTGCGAATACCGGTGTGCTGGACAAAACTGACCAGTCGCTACGACAGCCTGCTGGCGGGCAACATCAATGCTGAATTTCCCGAGGATCGCTGGATTATGTTGACCCGATGCCGGGCCTGGCTTGTATACCAGGGTTATTCCCAGGCAATGAACACCAACTGCCTGGAAAATTTCGCTCTGGATGAATTCAGACGCGGACACTGGCGCTACCATATCCCCACCGGCCAGGGGCAATACGTTTTAGTGACAATAGGGCTAAAAATGACAGCCGGCGAGAATGCCGTGAAATTGACATTTTCCCGTCAGTCTGCCGGGGATATCGCCGACCGGCTGGATGATGCCAAGGCGGTCCAGCTTATACTGCGACCGGACATTGAAAGCCGCAATTTTCATGAAACCACCAAAGCCTATACCGGCCCGGAAAACCAATGGCCGCAGAATGTGAGTTTTAAAAAGCGGGAATTTAAATTTATGCCGGATTCCAAACATCACCTTCGTGTGCAAATCTCCGATGGTGATTTTGTCCATGAACCGGAATGGCAGTATATGGTTTACAGAGACGTTGATGCCGAACGCGGGTTGGATCCGCATTCTGATTTATTCAGTCCCGGATATTTTTCGCTTTTTTTAAAAGGAGACCAGCAGGTCACATTGTCCGCGGAAATCAACGGAGCCAACGATTCCGAAGATTTGGCAATGACCTCTTCAAGGCAAACATCAACCGCTTCATTTGAATCCAGCAACGCGATCTCGGAAAATCCGCTGGCGGTTCTAACCCACGCTCTGGAAGATTTTGTCGTGCGCCGCGGTGAGCTGAAATCGGTTATTGCCGGGTATCCCTGGTTTCTGGACTGGGGACGGGATGCGTTGATTTTTACGCGCGGTTTAATCGCTGCACGAAAGACACAGGAAGCTCTGGCTATTCTAAAACAATTCGGCCGCTTTGAAGAGCAGGGAACGCTTCCGAACATGATCCGGGGAAATGATGCTGCCAACCGGGACACCACCGATGCCCCGCTTTGGTTCATTCTGGCATGTGATGATTTGATTCGTTCTGACAACACCAGTGATTTGCTGGATGAGGACTGCGCCGGACGCTCGATTCGCCAGATTATCGTGTCCATCGGCCGGTCCTATCTGAACGGAACCGCCAACGGTATCCGGGTGGACTCCGAATCCGGCCTTGTATTCAGTCCGGCTCATTTTACCTGGATGGATACCGATTATCCGGCCGGCACTCCGCGTCAGGGATATCCCATTGAAATTCAGGCGTTATGGTATGCTGCCCTTTGCCTTTTGGCGCGGGTGGACAGTCCCGAAAATCAACAGAACTGGCAGCACCTAGCCACAAAAGTCCAAGCCTCCATTTTAAATCTCTTCCGGCAAAAGGATCTGGTATATCTCTCAGACTGTCTGCATGCTTCTGACGGAGAATCGGCCGCCAGGGCGGTGCCGGATGACGCCCTGCGGCCGAACCAGCTTCTGGCGATTACTCTGGGCGCCGTCAATGATGAACACATTTGTAACGGCATTCTTGCAGCATGTGAAGCGCTTTTAGTGCCGGGCGCCATCCGCAGTCTGGCGGATAGACCTGTGGTTCATCCGATAGAAATCGTTCACCAGGGAAATATTATCTCCGATCCTCATCATCCCTATCGGGGGAAATACATCGGTGATGAGGATACACGGCGCAAACCCGCATATCACAATGGCACAGCATGGACCTGGCTGTTTCCTTCGTTTTGTGAAGCATGGGCCTTAACCTACGGTGAAAAAAGCAGGGAAACAGCGATGGCCTGGCTCGGCAGTGGGGTGCGATTGCTGAGTCGGGGCTGCTTGGGTCATATACCGGAAATCCTGGATGGAGACTTTCCTCACACCGCCCGCGGCTGTGATGCCCAGGCTTGGGGGGCAAGCGAACTGCTTCGGGTTTGGCTTAAGCTGGAAAAGTTGATTGCGGAACCGTATTGATTTTTTTAGTTTTAATCCATATCTTTCTAGTTTAATTTCCGTATTTTCGAGAATCTACTGGCGGACAGGCTGTTGCCCGCTTTATCAATTTAAATCCGGCTATAGGAATTCTAAACACATGAAAAATTTCCAAGCATATCAAATCTATCCCAATATACCGCCAAACCTGGCCTTTCTTGAAACGCTGTCACGTAACATGTGGTGGTGCTGGAAAAAGGATGCCATCGAGCTTTTTCGGAGAATTGACCCACCGCTGTGGGTGGAATCCGGACGCAATCCCATCGCTTTTCTGGCAAAAATTCCCCAGAATCGTCTTGAACAGCTGGCCAAAGACGACGGTTATCTTGCCCATCTGGAAGGGGTAAAAGAGCGCTATCAAAGTTTGGTCATCGATCCGGTGAATCGAGACGAAAATATCTTCGAACCCGGCGATATCATCGCCTATTTTTCCATGGAGTTTGGCTTGCATGAGAGCCTGCCATTTTTTGCCGGCGGCCTGGGTATCTTAGCCGGAGATCATCTGAAGGCGGCGTCAAATTTGGCAACGCCTTTAATCGGGATGGGGCTGATGTATCGTCAGGGATATTTTCGCCAGTATCTTGATCAGGACGGCTGGCAACAGGAGAAATATCCGCAAACCGATATTTACAGCCTGCCGGTTGAGCGCATAAAGGATGTTTCGGGAAATGATTTAAGAATTTCTATTCAGGGTCCCGAAGGACCGATCCATGCAATTATCTGGCGAATCATGGTAGGCCGGGTCCCTCTTTATCTGCTGGATACCAATATCCTGGATAACACACCCGGCTCCCGTGAAATCACATCCCGGCTGTACGCGGGTGATAATAAAATTCGTCTGGCCCAGGAAATGCTGCTGGGAATCGGAGGTATGAAAGCGCTTGCGGCCATGGAACTCAAAGTTAAGGTTCTTCATATGAATGAAGGACATTGCGCCTTTGCCGGTCTGCAGCGGATGGCTCAAACCATGGCCGATAATGGGCTCGATCTCAAATCAACACTTGAAATCATACCCCGGACCACGGTGTTTACTACCCACACACCGGTAGAAGCCGGACATGAGGAGTTTGCGGTCGAGCTTGTAAAACCTTATTTAATACCTTTTGAGGAAAACCTGGGCGTC
This sequence comes from uncultured Desulfobacterales bacterium, assembly GCA_947259065.1. GTDB lineage: Bacteria > Desulfobacterota > Desulfobacteria > Desulfobacterales > JAFDCJ01 > JAFDCJ01. The sequence continues at coordinate 1,956 of CAMYLH010000100.1, read as the reverse complement.
TCGGTGGATGAAATTTTATCGTGGGGGCAGCGGCAGGGGTCGAAAAACGACGCACCGCTATCGATGTTTATTCTGGCATTACATCTGTCGGCCTATTGTAATGGGGTCAGCAGGCTGCATGGCGCCGTGGCGCGACGAATGTGGTCCTTTGTCTGGCCCCAACGAGCCGAGGAAGAAATACCCATATCTCATGTCACCAACGGAATCCACATACCATCGTTTATTTCCCAGGAATTTGCTTTTCTTTTCGATCGTTATTTGGGACCCGATTGGTTCCTGGGTTCCCGCAAGCCTGAAAATATAAAACGCATTGGAGAAATTTACGATGAAGAGCTGTGGCGCGGCCATGAAACCAACCGCTCCCGCTTAGTGCGTACCTGCCGAAGGCGGTTGGTCGAACAGTATGAGAGACGCAACGCTCCCCGCAAAGTACTTGAGGCCGTCGAATCGGCGCTTGACCAAGATACATTGACCATTGCATTTGCACGACGTTTTGCAACCTACAAACGGGCCGGTCTGCTCTTGCAAGATCCGAAACGTCTGGAATCGATCATCAATAATACTAAATATCCGGTTCAATTTATTTTTGCGGGAAAGGCCCATCCCAAGGACAACGAAGGTAAAGAACTGATCAAGCAACTTTTCCGGTTTGCAAGCAAACCGGAGGTGCGCGACAAGATCGTTTTCCTGGAAGACTACGACATGCATCTGGCGCGTCATCTGCTGCACGGCGCGGATGCATGGCTCAATACCCCACGTCGGCCACTTGAAGCCTGCGGAACCTCCGGTATGAAAGCCGCCATTAATGGGGTACTGAATGTCAGTATTCTAGATGGATGGTGGTGCGAAGGATATTCGGAAGATAGGGGCTGGCGTCTCGGTAACGGTGAGGAATACGAAGATCATGGCTATCAGGATACTGTTGAGAGCCAAGCCCTGTACAACGTACTGGAAAACGAAGTGATCCCCTGCTTTTACGATCGTAAAAACGGGAATCTGCCTGTCTGCTGGGTACAAAAGATGAAGGCCTCTATGAAAATGGCCATGGAGTTCTTTTGCAGTTTACGCATGGTATCTGACTACGAAAAACGATATTATATCCCGGCGACCAGACGCTGGGACGCTTTGCTGGCTGAAAACGCTGATGAAGCCAAAAGACTGGCTGCCCAAAGCAAACGACTTCGTACTCTGTGGAAACATATCGAGATAAAATCACCGGAAAGAGAAATATCGGGGCCATGTCGTGTCGGCGATAACTTTCGGGTGACATCGGAGGTAGACCTCGGCGAGCTCAGGCCGGATGAAGTCGATGTCGAGCTCTACTACGGCCATTTGGAATCACTGGAAAAATTATCTGCCAGCCGTGTTGAACCGATGAAGGTTGTAGAAAAAAAAGACAACGGAAAACACCTATACGGCTGCAATCTAAATTGTGACATTTCCGGTCGATTTGGTTTCACTGTCAGGGTGTTGCCCGCTGGAGATGCACGGATTAAGACAACACCGCAGTTACTGACATGGGCTTAGGGTGAGGCGATGACAATTCCTCGGTAATTTGATACACATCGGCTTCACTTTTTACACCGTTTTTGTTGCAAGAATTTGGTTTCAGGTGTCAGGTTTCGGGTGTCAGGAAGCCGAGTCGCTAAATCCTCATATGAGACTCCGCCTGGCCGGAACAGCGAAAAGATTGAACGCCGAACATCGAACGTCGAATATTGATGGCGCTGCGCTTTATCGAATCTAAAACAGTTGAATCGCAGAATTTCGAAGAATGGTTTCTCTCTTGGCCTTGGTAACCAATCTGGCGCAATAGTCTTGCACTACCTTTTTTTAAATTAACAGAATACATTATTGGATGTTGGACGTTCAAAGTTCGATGTTCGACGTTCATTTTTTTAGTAACCCCTTCATATTAAATTACATTACCAAAGTTTCTACTTCGATTAAACCGGC
>CAMYLH010000099.1 GCA_947259065.1 uncultured Desulfobacterales bacterium | reverse complement strand
CCTAATGAGCAGAAAAATTTGGCAAGGATTGGGAATTGCGATTGGAATGATGACGCTTCTCGCGGTCGCATCTGCCCCGTCAGTGGCCGTTAGTGCATCAGATCGAAAGGCCGGCGAGCGCCTCTGTTTGGATTGCCACGGCCGGTCAAACATCAACACCAACGAGGGTGTGTTGACATCCAGGGCGTTTTGCGACGCCTGCCATACCCAGCCCGATTGCAAAAGGGTCGTCGATGGTAAGCCGGTATCCCTTAAGGTGACGTTTCAAAAATCCCCTCATCAATACGTGGCTTGTATACATTGTCACACCGACGTTGCCCGATCTCCGCACCGGACGGATTCCGGTGCTCAATGTCGGGACTGCCACAGCGTTCATGGAGAAGGGACCTCCCATGCCCCCCATCTGCGCATCGATTGCCAGGCCTGTCACTTCCGTTCAACCTTTGTTCGATTGGATGAAAAAGACAACCGCATCAAATTGGCCCGCATCAATTCAGAGAAACAACCCATCGGCCTGGTGGATCACGGTCTGAACGACCTGTCCGGCGATCAATCCTGCGAGCGCTGTCACAATCGTCAGAACGCTGTGGGAGCGCCTGCCGCCATCCTGCCCGGCAAAAGTCTGGTTTGTATTGTTTGCCACCCTTCACCGGCCGCGGTGGGGCATCCGCTATTTTGGTTGACATTAATTATCCTGGCTGGCGGCACCCTGGCGATGGTGCGTTTTTGGTTTATTGGCAGCGTGCAAGGGGAAGAAAAATCCATCCACCGCAAATTTGGACTGGTGTCCGAATCGGTATGGCAAACCCTGTTTTCACGAAAAATCATCACCTTTCTGAAAGTTATGGTTTTCGATATTCTTCTGCAACGTCGAATCCTCAAAGAGAGCGTTCAACGGTGGTCCATGCATTCGCTTATTTTTTTAGCCATCATGGTCCGTCTGCTGCTGAGCCTCTTGACCGGTCTGGTATTTAGCCTCAATCCGGACGGAGAGCTGGCCCTGGCCTTAATGGATAAAAATAATATTTATACGGCCTTTATTTACGATATGCTGGGGCTCTTCATATTGATAGGTGTACTTTGGGCTGTCATCCAGCGCTTTATTATCAAACCCGCCCATGTGGTCACGGAAATAGAAGACAATGTCACCTTGGGCATTGTCGGATTTTTGGTCTTGCTGGGATTTCTGACCACCGGCGCCAGGATTTTGTTGACTCAAGTTCCAGCGGATGTAGCGGTATTTTCATTTATTGGATTTCCCGTTTCCAAAGCCCTTGGGCTGTTGCCGCTGGATTGGCGGCTGGCCTATCCTTATATATGGTACATCCACGCCGTATTGGGAGCTGCTTTTATAGCTTATTTGCCTTTTGGCAAACTCAAGCATATATTTAATGTACCGCTAACGTATCTGATAGAAGAATTCAGCGGGGTAAAAAAGGAAAAACGAGTGTAACAATTCCGGCTCGTCCGGGTTAGGTTGTGACGATGTCCAAAGAACATATAACGAATACTGACGACAGCAAACCTCCGCAGAAACAGGGCGTGCGGGAAATTCCGCTGCACAGCTTGAACATGAAACAGCTCATCGAGCTGGACGCCTGTACACGCTGCGGCGAATGTCTGACCTGGTGTCCGGTTTATGATCAGGATGCCAAGGAAGATATCATTCCCCGGCGCAAAGTCATCGATTTCCTGAAAATAGCCAAAGCGCAACACGGCCTATTCGCAAAAATCATGAAAAGCGACAAGCTGAGTGCACCCCTTAGGGCCATGCTCGGTCGCATTTTGGGCTACCGGCAGATCGGTCGCAAGGAGATCGATGATTTTGTTCAAAACCTCTACGAGTGTTCCACCTGCGGCCAGTGCGAAGTCGTATGCCCGGCCCACATTGAAACGGTGTCGCTGTGGGAGGAATTGCGAAGAATCATCGTTCAGGCCGGCTACGGCCCCTTGGAAGTACAGCAAACATTGGTCAAAAGTGTAAAATCCTTTGACAATCCCTGGCAGCAGCCCCGGGCGGCCCGAACCAAATGGGCCCGCAAAGCTAAAAAAGAAGGCCTGATTGCCAATCTCCCCCGTGAAATTAAAAAAACCCAGGGTAAAACCCTCCTTTTTTTAGGTTGCACGGCGGCCTATGACGGCAATGTCAAACAGGTGGCCATCAATAATATCAACATTCTGGAAGCTTTGGGAATCGACTACGGCATCCTGGGCAGCGAAGAAAAATGCTGTGCCAGCGTTTTACTGCGCATGGGCGATCCGGAACACAAACGGGTGTTTAAGGAAAATATCGATCTGTTCAACAGTCTGGGGATTGAAACGCTCATCAGTTCCTGTTCCGGTTGCTTTAAGACCATCATGCAGGATTATCCACGCATAGCGCCTCTCAATTTTGAGGTGCTTCACTCCGTGGAATTCATTGCCCGCATGCTGAAACAAGGCAAGTTAAGATTCCCCCATCCCGTCAATCGCACCGTGACCTATCACGATCCCTGCCACTTGGGGCGGGCCACGGGCGGGTTTGATGCCCCCCGCATGATCATGGAAGCCATTCCCGGTCTCAAGCTCGTGGAAATGCCGCGCAATCGGGAATATTCACGATGCTGTGGTGCCGGCGGAGGACTCAAAGCCGGATTTCCGGACATCCAAACCAAAATGGCCCAGAGACGCATCCAGGAAGCCGAGGAAACCGGCGCCGAACATCTGGTCTCTAGCTGTCCGTTTTGTTACCAAGGCCTGAACGTCGGCATAACCGCCCTTGAGTCACAACTGGTCATGCGTGATATCAGCGGTCTGGTAGCCGAGTCGCTGCTCGGATACGATGTTTTCGAAAGAGCAGCGCAAAAGGCAGCCTCCCAAGTCGAGGAGAAGAAAGCCAGGCAAGACGCGCGCAAAGACGCGCGATCACAAAAAAAGGCGGCGCAACGAGCACCCCAAACCGAAAGCCGGCCGCAACCGGGAGAATCAGAAACCGTCGCTATCGTTACGGCAGATTCACCGCCCGAAAGCCAGCGTGCGGTCGAGTTAGATCCCGAGTCCTTAAAAAAAGCAGAACGGGAAAGGAAACGGGCCGAAAAACGAGCGGCCCGGGAGAAGGAAAAGGCTTTGAGGCGTGATGGTCGGCAAACCGCTCCCGATCAAACACCTGCTGCTGCCGGAGAACCTGCCGAAAAGACGCCGGAGGATGGTGTCTCCGACGCCACAGAACTTACCACAGCAAGAAATAAATCCGTTACAGAAACTGTCGTATCAGATTCGAAAACGGAAAAAGATCGCAAGCGCGCCGAAAAAAGAGCGGCGCGCGAAAAAGAAAAAGCCGCTCGCCGCGCCGCACGGGAAAAGGCCAAAGCGGGAGACGAGTAGCCGGAAATCAGAAGCCGGGGGTCAGAGGACAGAGGGCAGAGGTCTGAGGACAGAATTATGAACGTCGAACGTCCAACGTCGAATTTTGAATTTTGAATTTTGAAGGGTGGGATCGCTCTCCGAGGCGTAGGCGTTAAAATCCCTACGAGCCGGAGGCTTCGCTCCATCTTTTTATAGATTGACAGAATACATTATTCGATGTTCATTTTTTTAGTTAACTCGATTATATGAAAATACAAAGTTTCTTCTACGATCAGACCGGCCGTTCTTTTGGCCGGCGGCGGCGCTGAACCTCTGAACCCTGAACCCTTAAACCCTGAACGTTTGAACCCTTGAACCCTGAACCCTTAAACGGATAGCAAATCATCAACGCAGTTCGATCTTTGCTACCGGTTCGACAAGCTTGAAGGTCTGCCTTAGTAGTTTATCCTTGAGCTCATCTGCGGCCGCAGATGCTTTGGCCCTATCGGAGAGCCTCTGGATAAACGGCACCCTCCGACCATCTACCTGAACGCTGCCGATTTCGCCGACAAAACAATTGCCGTGACATGTGGCCGCACAAATACCGCAACTGAAGCAAATCTTTCCATCGATTTTATCCTTCTTCTCGGTAAACGCATGGGAGGGACACAGCAATGCCGGCGGACAGTCCAAACACTTCGAACGGAATACCGAACATGCCTCATCGTCAAAGCCGATTCGCCGGGCGGTACCCAGCCAAAGGTGGGCGTAGGTAGTCTCTGTCAGGGCCGCACGGCCGCGTATATCGGTAATAACCAAAGGGATCTCTTCGTCTAAGATTTTGGCGGTGCGCAGCACGGTTTCGTCCAAAATGGGTATGGGAACGGCCCAGGTTTGAATCACTTCCGGGCCGGCCGATGTCTGAAAGCCACCCATATAATCCGGGTTCATCGTATGCATGTCGGCCACCACCGACAAGCAGGGTCGCTCGATACTGCTGCGGGTACCCAACCCGGCCACAAACCCCGTGCCCCCATTGAGCATCACCCGGGTGCCGACCCCGATCGTGCGCAGCCCGGGATCCTTTTGTATCGGATTGAGTTCGCCACATCCACAGGCAGTCGCACCGCCATAATTCGGCGGCAGCGCACTTGAACAAAAAATGGTCGCAATCGGATCCTTACCGGGATTGACAAAACCGACATAATTACGGAATGCATGCCTGCTGCCATGGAGCACGGCATGAGGCATCTGATCGATGGTTACGCCGCCGCGAAGGGTTTTTCCCTCATCGGTGATAACTTCCACCGCAATTTCCGCTCCCCTAACAATGTCTTTGAAGAGATGTCCGCCACCGTAATGGGGATCCAAACGGCTATGTTTCGTGCCGTAGACAATGGCATCGATGATGCCGATTCGTTCGTTGGGACAGGGTCCGGGGTATCCCTCAACACCATTAAAATAGATTTGTGATGCCTTGACAAACCGGTTGGGATCGCTGAATTGAAAAGACAAAACCGCATAGGTACCGGACATCAAACCGCAGGTACCGCTGGTAATCACATCCAAATCATCGAACTGCACATCCGTCCCGCAACGAACTTCCTGACACAACTCTGAGGCGGACATGACCACGGCTTCGCCTGCTGCCAATTTACGGTTGATATCGGCGATCGTACGCTTTTTTCCTTGTGTCATGCTCTAAAGGCTTTCCTTTCAATCCGTTTGAATTCGTGTTTGAACGATAATGCTCAATATTTTGATGTTGACGAAAATTTTCCAGTTTAATGCATAATTTAATCGTTTTAATTAAATCAACCCAGCAACTCCAATGCCGTGCGGCAATGAACTTCAACGCCAATTGGAAGTATATCCTCATTAAAGTCAAACCTCGAATTATGGAACGGCACAAACGCTTCACGTCCCACACCGAGGGCATAAAAGCACCCTTTGGACTGCTGCAGAAAATAAGACATGTCTTCACCACCCATGCTCCGCGCGGGTTCAACGACATTCGTTTCGCCGACGACTTTTTGGGCGCATCGCCGGACCACCTCAGCCATCGAGTCGTCATTGATGGTCGGTGGATACCCCTTGGCAAACGCCAACTCATACTCCGCTCCCATTGACTGGCAGACGCCACGCACTATTTTTTCGAGGCGCTCTGCCCAGGAGTCCCAGATTGCCCAGGAGTCCCAGATATCGAGATTAAATGTTCGGGTGGTCCCGCTCAATTTAGCCTCAGCGGGAATGATATTAAACGCCGTTCCCGCATGAAACATTCCAATGGTGACCACTGTGGGTTCCTGGGGATTCAGGTGCCGACTGGAAATGCGTTGCAGGGCATTGACCACCTGGGTGCCCACCTCCAGCGCATCAAGGCACAAATGCGGCATGGCACCATGCCCGCCCCGTCCGATAATTTTGATATCAAAGCGATCCATGGCTGCCATAAACGGACCGGATCGCACGCCGATGGTGCCCCCTGGAATTTCCGGCCAAACATGGCAGCCGATGGCGTAGTCGACTTTAGGATTATCCAGGACGCCTTCATCAATCATGGGCTTGGCTCCTCCGGGTCCCTCCTCGGCAGGTTGAAAAACAAATTTAATCGTACCGTTGAGCTCGTCCTTGATCCCGTTTAACACGGTTGCAGTCACCAGCGCCATGGCCACGTGCGCGTCATGGCCGCAGGCGTGCATCACCCCTGGATGGATCGAGGCAAATGGCAGTCCGGTCTCTTCAGTCAGCGGAAGCGCATCCATATCGGCCCGGATCAACAGTGTCGGTCCGGGCCGACCGGTTTTCAATAAACCCACAACGCCATAGGTGGCGATTCCCGTTTGAGTTTCCAGTCCCTCCCTGCTTAAATATTCTGCCACATAGGCAGATGTCTTCTTTTCCGTATATGCGGTTTCCGGAATTCGATGCAGATCTCGGCGGGTACGAATAACCAAGTCTTTGTGTTCACCGACCAGTTGATGGATATCCACCATAGTAACTCCTCACACATTTAATATTGAAGACTGAATATTGAATATTTACGGAAACAATCATTTTAAATCCTTCAACCCTGGCTGTGGGATCGAAGCCCCTAACATAGAGCCGATCAGAATGAATAACTATGGCATATTTTCGCACTTTGTATCAATGGAAAAAAAAGAAAACGGCTGACATTCGGAACGTTGAACCGTTTAACCCCATCTCAATTTTATTTGACAGCCAAACCGCATTTCTCTATATTCAATCATTCTATATTTAGCAGGAGTGCGAAATGAACACAACCCGAGATTGGGAGAAGCCGGTTCGCAGATTGGAGCGCTTGATGAGGCTCAAATCCTTTCCGGTGGCTTTTAAACTATTCGAAGACAAGACATCGCTTTCAGCGGTTCCCTTTATACGACGGCTGAATCATAAATCCACACTCTGCCAGATGATTAACCTGGTCAGAAATTTTGACTGGACAGTCGGCGCCGATCTTGATGATTTTATGTCGGTAATGTGTGCTTCCATCATCGGATTGACCGATATTCCCGATTATATGAAAGATGGAACATTCAGGAGTATCGTCTGGACCAAAAATAGGGCGGATGGTAAAAAATTTGAAACTGCCATTCCCCGCCTGCCGGCCGGCAAGTACAAAGCCGTGGCGATGGCACCTTTAGTCTACAATCCGTTTGATCCTGACATTGTGCTGATTTATGCCAATCCGGCCCAAATGATACTCCTGATCAATTCCCTTCAATTCGAAGACTATGAGGTTATGCAGTTTTATTGCGTCGGAGAAACTTCCTGCTCCGATGCCATTACCCGGTGTTACTTGAGCCGCAAACCGGCCCTGAGTATTCCCTGTTACGGCGAACGTCGCTACGGACATGCCCAGGACGATGAACTGGTTATGGCCATTCCAATTGAAATGATGGACAAAGCCCTCAGCGGCATGGAGGCCCTTTACAAGCGGGGAATCCGCTATCCCATCAGCTACGCAGGTGCGGAAACCGATGTGACCCATGCGTTTCCGGCGGTGTATGGCGGGGAGCAAACCATCAACCTGCTCAGGGGCTCTGATAACCGGTTGTTGCTCGGGGTGACGGGAAGTATCGCCACCGGCAAAAGCACCGTTGCCGCCATGCTTGAAGAACTCGGTGCACGTACCATAGATTTCGATGTCTTGAGCAGAGTGGTGGTGGAACCCGGCAAGCCGGCCTGGAAAGATATTGTCGCTTATTTTGGCGAGCAGGTTTTAAAAGAGGATCAAACCCTGGACCGTGATAAATTGCGTGAAATCGTATTCAGCGACTTGGAGAAAAAAAAGAAACTGGAGAGTTTCCAGCATCCCAGAATCGGTGAAGAATTCATCGATCTGGTTAAGCAGTATTCCGACGAGGATCCCAACGCCATCATCCAGGTGGTGGTACCGCTGCTCATCGAAGTCAACATGCATCCGCTATTTCACAACCTTTTAATGGTCTACGCCACCGAAGAAGAGCAAAAACGGCGCCTGATAAAACGTGATGGTTCGACTGAAGAAATGGCTTTGAAAATGATCAGGTCCCAGCTTTCCGCTGAAGAAAAAAAGGGCTTTTGTGATCTGATGATTGATAATTCAGGTTCGCTCGAGGAAACCCGCAAGCAGGCAGCAAAAATTTGGCAGAAATTGAAAAAAATTCAGCGGGAACGCGAGGGGAGCAGTAATTGAGGCTTGGGTTAGAACGAATGGAATAATTGAGTACTAAACTGAGCGGTTCCAGGTTCAGTGTTCAAGGTTCAAAGGTTATAACGATAGATACTGTCCCAACATTAATCAAAATCTACTATACCTGTCGTGCCCTATTGGGTGAGATGGATTTAGACGAGCTGTTTGGGTTTTTTCAACCCGGAACGGTGAACCCTGAACCGCCCAACCTACATAATCGACATATAAGGGAGTCTGCAAAGAATCCCGGGAGAAATTAAATGACGATACGGTTTGTGAGAAACAAGGTCGTAGAAGTGACCCCTCTGCGAGACGGAAGCATCGCTGTCTCCTGGCGACAGACAGACGATTTGCTGAAAGCTGAAGTTAACCTGAAGGTGCAGCCGCCGGATCTTGAAATCGTGGCTGCAGACGCCGAGTTGAGCCGGCTTGTCCCCCGGGCCTGGTCGGCCGCACCCGAATTAATAAAAAAAATCGAAGGTGTCAGAATCGGCGCCGGGTTGCGCAAAATTGTTCAGGGGTTGCTCGGTGGATCAAACGGATGCTCAGTGCTGGTGCATGCGGTTTTGGAAAGTGCGAATGCCGTCATACTTCATTTCACACGCCCGGTAATTCAGGTCGGAGAAGGCCTCGAAGGTGAAGAGAAACTGGCAAATTTAAGGGAAATGATCAGAAATAATCCCAGGCTGGTTCGAAGTTGTGTGGCCTTTCAAGACGATAGTCCCATCATGCAAAGTCTTGCAGGAGAAAAGAATGATAACCTTTAACCGCAGCCAGGTGATCGGGGCCGAGTTCCCGAATGAAGAGACCGTTCGGTTCAATGGTATTCTGCAAGACCATATCTACAGTATGGAAATCAATATGGATGTGCAGATCGCTGACGGTAAAATCCTTGCCATTGAAGGAATTATGAAACGTTACACAAATTTTGTCTGCCCGCAGGCGGTGGCGGTTCTGCAGACTGCTGTCGGCACGTCCTTGTGTGAAGACGGTTGGGAGCGCTGGATCATGAAAGAAATCGGACGTAAGGGCTGCGAACACTTCGCTGAGATCATTATCGAGTGCGGCCGGTGTCTTGATCAGGCTCGAATGACCAAAGACATGTGGCAGGCCCTGGAAAAGAATCCCGGCATTGATCAGGAAGAATTTGTTCAGTCCTGGATCGACAAGCACCCCGAGACTAAGTTTGTTTAACCCTGATCTGGATATCGCAAAAAAAAAACAAATAACAAATCCCAATTTTAGGCAATTTAGTCATTTTTTAATTTTAGTCATTGTCTCACTATTTAATGGTTGTATAGTTAAGGAATATACACGATGCGAATCGACTTGCACATTCACACATCACCGCGCTCCGCCTGCAGCTACATAGATCCTCATGAGCTGATCCAAGAGGTGCAACGGTTGAAACTGGATGGGATATGTCTCACTGAACATCAAGTCATTTGGGATTCCGATGAGGTGAACGAACTGGCCCGCGAATCCGGCATCAAGATCTTCCGCGGAAACGAGTTTACGACCAACCAGGGGGATATGCTGGTTTTCGGGCTTTACAAAGACATCAAGGAACTGATGATGATCCAGGAGCTGAGTGAAGAGGTAAAAACGGCCGGCGGCTATATGATCGCGGCCCACCCCTTCCGCGGATTTAAAACCTTTGGCATCGGTCAACTCCAGATGACGGTGGAGCAGGCCTGCAGACGAAAAGCACTTGAATTTGTCGATGCCATCGAGGTCGGCAACGGCAAACTCTCACCCGATGAGAACGATATGGCCCGTAAAGTGGCTCAAAAACTGGGGCTTCCGGGAACCGCCGGCAGTGATGCCCACCGGGTCGATGAAGTCGGCAGATGGGCGACGGTCTTTGAAAAAGAAATACATACTGAACTCGAACTGGTCCAGGAGCTCCATGCCGGCCGGTTTGCAGCTATTAAAGGAGAGGAATATTTATAATGCAGCAGAAAGCCATTCAAGACTACTATCCGGAGGATATTGCAGTATGCTACGGATGCGGCAAGTTGAACGAACATGGACATCAAATTAAAAGCTACTGGGAAGGCCAAGAGACTGTCTGCCGGTTTCAACCAAAACCGTATCACACAGCCTTTCCCGGTTTCACTTACGGCGGTTTAATCGCTTCCTTAATCGATTGCCATGCCACTGGAACTGCGGCTTCTGCCAAATTTAACCAGGAGGGCAAGTCCCTGGAAAGCGAACCGATGGATCGTTTTGTCACGGTCTCGCTGCACGTCGATTATGTAGCCCCGACGCCGATTGATACAACTTTGGAGTTGCGGGGTCGGGTCAAAGAAAGCAAGGGACGTAAAATGGTTATTACAGTTAACTTGTTCGCCGAAGGTAAAGAAACAGCGCGTGGCGAGGTGGTTGCGCTGCAGATGCCGGAAAATTTTCTTTCGAAAAATAACACGGAAGACTCCTAAATGGGCAAAAGACCCCTAATCGGCGTTGCTGTCATCGTTACCAAAGATAACCGAGTGCTTTTGGGCAAACGCAAAAATTCTCACGGAGAAGGCACCTGGGCTTTTCCGGGTGGCCACCTGGAATTTAATGAATCCATTGAAGATTGCGCTAGAAGAGAAGTAGCTGAAGAAACCGGGATCAAAATTAAAAATTTACGATACGGTCCCTACACCAATGATATCTTTGCCGACGAAGGCAAGCATTATGTCACCCTGTTTGTCATGGCGGATTATGAGTCGGGCACACCGGTGGTCAAAGAACCGCACAAATCTGAAAAATGGGCCTGGTTGCAATGGCCGCCGGATGTGCATCCTTGTTTTCTACCCATCAAAAACCTGCTCAAACTAAATTTTAAATTACCGCACTAGACCGATTCGAACCGCCTGAAAGTCAAATACCACCCCTAAAAGGGGACGTTCTGATATTTATTTTCACCGCCCCGATGAAATAAATGCAACAGAGATTTCATTGGGCAGGCAGAGACGCTAAGCACGCAGAGGACTTGTTTTATTTTTTTTGCTTTCCGCTGAGTATGAGCTGGATAATCCGATGATATGAAAAAACTGCAAAAGCGAATCAAAATCCTGTTTATCTTGTTGCTGATCTCTATCATTGCCTTTGAAGTCTTATGTTGGTTCGCCAAGCCCGCTTCGGACCACCCCTATTTCAAGCAAGATAAATTCCTCGTCATCGCCCATCGCGGCGGTCGTAGTCTGGGTCCGGAAAACACCCTTTACATCTACCGAAAGGCAGTTGAACTGGGAGTCGACGTACTTGAAATGGATGTACGCGGCACCAGCGACGGGCAGTTGATCATCCTGCACGATGCGACCGTTGCACGCACCACCGACGCAACCGGTCCGGTCGAAAATTACACCCTGGCTGAACTGAAAAAACTGGACGCCGCCTACCGCTGGTCACCGGATAACGGCCGTAGCTTTCCCTTGCGAAACAAAGGGATCAAGATCCCAACCCTGGACGAAGTGTTTAATGCTTTCCCGCAAACAAGGATCAACCTTGAAATCAAAGATTCGCGGTCAAGTGCGATACAATCCCTATGCCGGTTGATTCGTGATCATCGGATGACGGAAAAGGTCATGGTGGCCTCATTCGATGCCGATTCCTTGAAAGAATTTCGATCGCTTTGTCCCCGGGTTGCCACATCTGCCGGATCATCCGAGGCGCTGCTGTTTTACGGTATTCAAAAGCTTTATCTGGAATCCGCATACTCACCGGACGCCCAGGCACTGCAGGTTCCTGAAACCTTTCGTGATCTGCAGGTCATAAACAGCAGATTTGTAGAAGCGGCCCATGCCCGCAACCTGCGGGTTCACGCGTGGACGGTCAACGACATCGATTCAATGAAGCGCCTTTTGAAACTGGGTGTGGATGGCATCATGACGGATTATCCGCTGCGGTTGTTGGAATTGTTAAAAAAACAGTGAATTCAAAATGGTTTAGGTACCCTACGTAATTTGACAAGGTTGGAAGGTTAAGCGAGAAATCCTTTGATAAACTTGTCCTAACAGACCAATATCACGTCTTCCAAGGCAGCAATTAAGTGTCAATTTCTTAATTTTCAACCCGCTGAAATAATATCCGCAGGTTATTAATGGTCTATTAATTAGAGATTTGCTTATGGAATCCATCAAAATATCTAAACGGTTGAAATTTAGATAGTATCGATGGCAATTGATCCCATTTCGGGTGTTATTTTATACCGTAAAGGGTCGGAAGCAACCAGGAAAACGTAACCCACATTATTAGAAGCAGCGGCACCCCAATCCGGAGGAAATCGTTGAAGGTGTAATTCCCTGCGTTCATGACCAGCAGGTTGGTTTTGTAGGCCATCGGTGTAGCATAGCTCATATTGGCCCCGAAGAGTACGGCCAAGACAAACGGTTCGGCCGGCTGTCCCATCTGGGCGGCAATTGAAACA
>CAMYLH010000098.1 GCA_947259065.1 uncultured Desulfobacterales bacterium | reverse complement strand
TGCGACGATACCGGCAGTCATATCGATGGCCAGCATGACGCCCAGACAGGCCAGGGCGCCGGCCAGACTGAGCCACTTGTTAAAATAGCGGAATCGGGGCCGAAACGATGGGCTCTGGGATCGCGCCTCATAATAGGTGGCGTAGTTTAAGAGACCATAGGAAACTAGAAAAAACATCGAAACCACCGGCGCAATCAGGTTAATTTGGCCCCAGGCGACGGTCGCATAGGCAATGCCGGCGGATAGCAAAACAGCGCGTCTGGGGTTTGAGGTGGGTCCTGATCCTTTGGCAAAGGGAAGAAGAAATGGAAAAATGCGATCAGCGGCCACGGACTGCAGAATACGCGGTGCCCCTAAAAAAGACGCCATGGCCGAAGACAGGGTAGCGGTAATGACGCCGGCCGTAACCAGGAAACCGAACAAAGCAACTCTATTCATGGCCCCATAATCGCTCATCATGACGTCTGCCGGCAAGGCGGCGGCAAAGATTATGGAAGAGAGAAAGTAGACAATGATGGATAGGCCCACGGCCATAAAGGTGCCGCTGGGAAGACTTTTGCCGGGATCTTTCAGGTCGCCCGACATGCTCACCCCCTGGGTGAAACCCGTAACCGCCGGGAAGAAAATAGCAAACAGCGCCCAGAATCCCAAATTTGTCTGTGGAGAAGACCAGTTTTGAATCAGCAGGGCACTATCCCACCTGAGAAAACCACCGATAAAAAATGATAAGATTGCGGCCGACAGAACGGCCATCACCACGTACTGAAACCTGGTAGCCCAATCTGCCCCCAGCCAGGCAAGGACAAGTAGAAAAGAAACCGCCAGGGCTGCAAAGATTTGAGGAAGGATGTTCCAGTTCGCCGTAAACAGTTGGGCCAGGGCTTCGCCGAAACCGAGACAATAAAACGCAATGGAAACCGATTGGGCCAAAAAAACCACGATACCGATGGCACCGCCAAACTCATGACCCAGGGTGCGGGAGATCAGGTAATAATCACCGCCGCCTTTGACCTTTAAATTGGTGGCAATGGCTGAAAGAGAGACACTGGTCAACACCGAGATGCCATTGGCTAAAAGGAGTATGATCAGCGTAAAACCGAGACCGGCGTTGCCGACCACAAAACCCAGCCGCAAAAATAAAATGATGCCGAGAATCGTTAATATGCTCGGTGTGAATACTCCGGCAAATGTGCCCAGTGTGCCTTTGGGATCAGGTGTTTCGGACTTGGTGTGTATCCTGTTGCCCACTTTGTCAAAGAAATTTCAGTGGGTGAACGTTCAGGTATAACCATTCCCACCCGATATAATTTCAAGCACGCAGGATATCTGGAGGTTATAAAGAAGCATAAAGTAAAAGCTTATTTTTTCGACGAGGTCAGACAAATACCAGTCAAAATCAAAGGGACACACGTGTTGCGTGATCAACTTTTCATCCCTAAACCTATTACTGAATGTGATTTTCTCATTAATCTGCCCAAATTCAAGGCTCACCCATGGTGCCGGCTAACCCTTAGTCTGAAGAATTTTATCGGAATTCAAGATGATCAACATCGGCTAGTGGACCACAACCAGTATCTGGAGCATAAAATTGCCGATCTACAGGCCGTCATCCAGCCCAAGTTTATCGCCATTGATGGTATAACGGCTGGACAAAAAATGATGCTGACACCAACTCCTTTCCCTCTGGGTGCAATAATTATGGGGACAAATTCATGTGCCGTGGATACGGTAGGCTGTCACATGGTCAAAGTAGCTCCGAAAGATCTGATTCATTTGAAGTACGCTTCCGAAAGAGGATTTGGCCCCATGGAGCTCGACCAAATCGAGGTTGGAGGTGATTACCCGCTAGATAAAATACAAGAGAAGGCTAAAGATTTTGAATTTTGCCTTGAGCGGATCGATGACTATTTCGGTGAAGACACAAATCTATCCTGCACCGTAGGCACTTTCCCGGAGAAACACTCCCCGGATTATTGTTGGGGGGGATGCCCGGGTGCCCTTCAAGAAGCGATGCATATTTTTAGAGGATTTTATCCGAAAGTGGACAAAAAGATGCAGAAAGTACGTTATGTAGTTGGCAAGGTCAACAGCTCCCTGAATCTTGCGGATGACGAGCGTGTGATCTTTGCCGGAAGTTGCACCAGTTGGGAGGGAAAAATCGATGGTAAAACCGTCAAAATAGACAGCAGCTACAAGACGATCAGTGAAATCGACGAGAAAAAACTAAATCGAAGTTATTTCTTACAAAATTGAAAGTGTCAATGGCCGTTTAAACTTGTTTTATCACTAACCCCTGTATTCAAGTCGTTATTAACGATAACTGATGAGATTTCGTGAGTAGTTATCTTTTCAGGCTCTCCGTCCACTGCGCAGCCGCCAAACACGGCTTTATCGGCCTTACCAAAGCTTTGGCCATGGAATTGGCTGATCACAATATCAATGTGAACGCAGTCTGCCCCATTGATCATTCTGAAATTTGAGCGTATCAGTTCTTCTTAAACTTCCTCCTGATTCCTATAAGACCGATTAATCCAAAACTTAAGAGGACCAGACGGGCAGAACCATAACGGTCTTTTGCTACCCATGCCTGATAGGTATCTCTTACCCAGAAGACTACTTTTTCATAATAATTATGACGCGGGCTCGGGTTCTTTGCCATTTGACCGTCTCTGCCACTATCGATATTAGAAATATCAGCCCCGGCAAACATGGCGCGGGAACCGGTACCTGCGAGTCGGGTCCCTTTATCGTCAAAATAGTCAGGCTGCTTCGCGCCGCCGTTCTCATCGGCCAATAGAGCCATCTTTGGCTGCGACTTAAAAAAGACGTCAATGAAAAGATCGCCGTTTGCAGTAACTGAATGGCTGTCGATGGCGGTTTGTTGGTTATTTCGGTAGTCATCGTTAACTAACTCAGAATTATCCCACCCGTAGCGGCTGTTTATATCATCGGATAAAATGCCAGCAGAAAAGGCACTCTGCGCTGATTGTCCTGTAGCACTGACAAAAAAGATGTAAATGATAACGAAAGCTAACCTCATAGCCACTCCTTTCGATGCAACTTCTTAAACCAACCCCCCGCACGTCGACTGAACCTGGGCCCCTCATAAAATCCAACCAGGTTCAGGGATAGGAACATAATTGTTTTGCAAGACCGGTGTTTAAACCAATGATGATCATCGCTTTATTGGCGTTAAGGCTTTCAAAAAATAAGATATTTGGTTGTGCCAATATGACCGATTAGAAAAACCGAACCACCCTTCAAAGGCAACTCGGCTTTTTTTAAGGACACATTACATTTGCCCATCTCCCCCTTGATAGGATTTGCTCTGTCTTGCGATGTCAGATTCAGTTTAATGACCTATAATTGAAAGTAAACCGCGAATCCAACAAAGTGTCAAACCTTTTTCATCCAACAACAAAAAAAATATTGGTTTTTTCACTTTCACAGTCCGTTGCTATTTGGCTGGCCCATGCGTAATCGCCAGTCCCTTGCCGTTTGCAGTATGCGCGGGATTGGAAACGGGTAAATCATGCAAAGGGGATCCATCAGCACCAAGTATAATCAGATAACCCAAATTGCTGTTCCCGCAGAGCAACTCGGCGATTTCGTCACCCTCCAAGTCAGCCACAACATGGGGCGCACAAATACGTCCGCTGCCGCCGTCAATTCGATCGAGTAATGTGCCTTCACTGTCATAAACAAACACCGAACGATACGCAGCTATCGGCTCATTGCGGTCATCTTCATCCAAATCGACGATTTGAGGAGATTCATACCAGTTTGTCTGCCCGGGTAAGTTCATGACAAATCGGGGCTTGCCAACTTCACCGGCAGTATCATTTGAAGCAACTACGGGATTACGTTCACCACCGATTGCGCTGCCTGATGATGAAGTGTCTTTAGCTTTATCAGATGAGTTGCTGCCACCGGTGCAATTCAGCAATATCATGCTCAAAAACATCGCTAAAAGGCAACGGGAGTAAAAAGTACTTTTCATTAGATAACCTGATCTATCAAAATTTATAATTTTACGATAAACAGCATTGAACGAGCCGGGCTATCCTCTTGGGCTATCTTACTCAATGCAAAAATTGTGCAAAAAAATTTGCACCTATAATTGGATAGTTATGCAGTCTTTAGATTCGCTTCGGGGATATTGGATTTGCCTTTTATTACAATCAGTGTATACTTTTAGATAATTTTTTGGATAATTATGGTTGGAGCGGGGTGGGCAGCCTATTATTACTCAATTCATAAGCCACCGGCTATGCCGGTGAGAATTTAAAAGGTTCTACCGTTACAGCGAGGGCATGCTTGATGGGTGCAAACTCGATCGCTGCCGGCGGCTTATGAATTGAATCAGCGGCCACCAGCAGAGGTGGCCCCGGCCCCTTCCAGGGGCCATCCTCATCGGTCATGCGTCCACCTTCCTTTTATTCCGAATAGTCGGATTTGGCCTGGATGCGTTCCTTCAAGCCCTTGATCAGGGCTGAGCACACCTGATTTGCATCAGCCAGTACGGCGACATCCGCCATTTTCATCATGGTGGCATTGGGATTTTTATTCACCGCGATAATAAAGTCGGCATCGGTTGTGGCGGCAGTGTGCTGAATGGCGCCGCTGATGCCAAAGGAAAAAAGAATTCGGGGTTTGATATGTTTACCGGCCTGGCCGACAAGGGCGCCGTCATCGGCCCACCCGGCATATACGATCGGGCGGGTGGCGCCGACTTCACCCGAGAGCAGTTGGGCAAGCTCG
The DNA here is from genome assembly GCA_947259065.1 of uncultured Desulfobacterales bacterium. Classification (GTDB taxonomy): domain Bacteria; phylum Desulfobacterota; class Desulfobacteria; order Desulfobacterales; family JAFDCJ01; genus JAFDCJ01. Next base: position 4,445 of record CAMYLH010000098.1, on the reverse strand, counting down.
AAGAGTTTCCTGAATTTCAGTTTACTGCGCATGCCCCGTCCGCCGCAGACAACGATTTTAGCCTCTTCAAGTCTCTGATCATGGTCGATTCGGCGTTCATAGGCCACAAGACGCAAGCGATCCGCTGGTATTTTTTTGGGCAAGGGTATGCGCACGATTTCTCCGCGGCGGGTATTATCATGGGGAAGCTCTTGGAAAGTTCCGGGTCGCACGGTGGCCATTTGAGGACGGTGGTCGGGGGTGATGATTTCGGCGATGAGATTGCCGCCGAATGAAGGTGCGATTTGCAGTAGATGTCCCTCTGAGGTAATCTCAAGACCGATGCAGTCGGCCGTCAGGCCGGTACCAAGGCGCTTGGCCACTCTTGGCGCGAACTCTCTGCCGAACGACGTGGCACCGATCAAAATTGTTGTCGGCTGATGATCTCCGGCGAGTTTTTCCATCAACACGGTGAACTTTTCCACACTGTATCGATTCAGCGAAGGATGCTCGACGAGCAGTACTTTTTGAGCGCCGTGGGCAATGTATTCGGCCACATATTCGTCTGTCTCGTGGCCGAACACCACGGCACAAACCTCGGCATCCATGCCGGTTGCCAGGTCATTGGCTTTGGCCAGCAGCTGAAGGGTCACCCGGTTTTGAAAATAGTTGCGGTAATCGGCGAAAACCCATATGGAATGTTTCGATTGGCTCATATCAATAAGGTTCAGTAGTTTAGGGTTCTGAGGTTCAAAGGTTCAGTGGTTCAGGGTTCAAGGTTCAAAGGTTCATTTTTTAGTAAACCCATCGTATGAAACTAGCTAAGGGAAAAGTTACTTTTTCGATTAGACCGGCTTTTTTTGGCCGGCGGCGGCGCTGAACCCTGAACCTCTGAACCCAGAACGGTTATAACCTCTACATCTTTTTCAGGTCTTTTCCCATGGCACTGCTGATTTTTTCTCCATACTTGTTAAAAATTTCATCGACCACCTTTTTAGCCGTGCCTTTCAAAACGACATTCTTTTTTTCTGCTGTCGGGGAATAGACATTAATGATTTTTGTCGGTGAGCCTTCTTGTCCGATGGCATTGGCGTCCAAAGCAAGATTTTTTGCACTGAGGATTTTGATTCGTGGCCGTTCATACGCCTGCATCAGTCCTTCCAGGGACGGATAGCGGGGCGCATAGACCCGGTCCATGATGGTCACCAGTCCGGGCAGTTTAATTTCCATAATTTCAAGAAAGTTGTCTGATATGCGCTGCATACGAACCATGCGCCCTTCGATTTCCAATTGTTCCACATAAGCAGCGGCGGGGATGTCAAGCTCTTCAGCAAGCTGGGGGCCGACCTGGGCGGTTTCGCTGTCACTTGTGAAACAGCCGCAGAGCACCAGATCAAAATCCGGGCACTGATTTTCGATGGTCCGGGCAAGGGTATAGGAAGTGGCAAAGGTGTCCCCGCCGGCCATGGCCGGATCGGAAAGAAGAACACCGTGGTCCGCCCCCATGGCCATGGCCTCGTAAAGCACCTCTTCCGCCATTGGCGGGCCCATGGTGACGACCGTAATTTTTCCGCCGTGCCGGCTTTTTATCTGCAGCGCGGCCTCGAGGGCGTGGGCACAGGCCGGGTTCATCATGCCTTCCGCAAGTTCACGTTTCAATGTCCCCGTTTTTGGATTCCACGGCAGCTCGGATACCATGGGAACCTGTTTGATACAGACGACCAGGTTTAGCATGATTTTGCTGATTCCTATTGAAGTATCACTTTATTGGATTGTTTGTGTGTCAAATCTTGCATTAGCATAATTGACCATTACGCAAAATGTTTGTTGTCAGTTGCGGGTTGTGTGTTGTTAAAATAAAAGATACATCTCGAATTTAATTTTCTTTCTCCTCACTCAACAACAGACAACGGACCACTTACAACTTACAAATTGACCTTTAGCGATTTAAACGCATTTTGTTAGCAAGCAAGTTCAGATGATTGATCCGCCGGTTTCGCCTTTCTTCAGGTCAATTTAGAGAGCACAGACCTTGCAATGACCATACGCTGCACCTCGCTGGTGCCCTCGTATATCTCGGTCACTTTGGCGTCTCTGAAGTAACGCTCCACATCGTATTCCTTGCTGTAGCCGTAACCGCCGTGAATCTGCAAAGCCAGATTCGTCACGTGCGTGGCTGTAGTGCTGCAATGCAGCTTGGCCATGGCGGCCTCCGCCCCGAAGGGTTGACCGGCATCTTTAAACGCGCAGGCCCGATACAGCAGGAGTCGCGCGGCGTCAATTTGGGTGGCCATATCGGCCAGATAATTCTGGATAGTTTGAAATGAAGAAATGGGTTTTTTGAACTGCTGGCGCTCTTTAGAATATTTTAGGGCCGCCTCGAAGGCAGCCTGGGCAATACCGAGGGCCTGGGCGCCAATGCCGATACGGCCTGTATCCAGTGTGTTGAGTCCGATCTTCAGGCCGTCTCCCGGACGGCCGAGCATGTGACTTTGCGGTAAGCGGACATCTTCGAAGAAAAGGGAAGACACCGGGTTTGCGCGCATGCCGCACATATCTTCAAGTTCGCCGACGGAAAAGCCCGGCATGCCCTTCTCAACAATGAACACACCGGCACCGCTGCGCCGGTTGTCCAAATCCATGGCAGCGAAGGTGAGTGCCAGGTGACAGACGCCGCCGTTGGTCACAAACACCTTGGTTCCATTAACGATATAATCATCATTTTCGAAAACAGCGGTTGTTTCAACCGCACCGGCATCGGAACCGGCATTGGCTTCCGTAAGACAAAAGGCACCGATATGTTCGCCACTGGCGAGCAACGGCAGAAAACGTTTTTTTTGTTCTTGGCTGCCAAACCGTACAATCGGGTAGGCAGCCACGCTGTTGTGGACCGTGATGCACAGGCCGATGCCGGCGCATACCCGGGAAATCTCTTCGATGGCAATGGCATAACTGATGGTATCAAGTTCCGCTCCGCCATATTTTTGCGGAACCTGGAGTCCGAAATAGTTCAGCGGGCGCATTTTTTCGATCACCTCCCAGGGAAAACGGGATTCTCGATCGATCTCGTGGCTGATCGGCCCCAGTTCGGTCTCGGCGAATTTGCGAACGGTCTTTCGTACGGCCTTGTGTTTCATGCATGGGTTAAAGTCCAAACGATTTATTTCTCCTGTTCGATTTAATCCGCGGCGGCGGACAAGGGTTTAATTCCCCACCCCTTGGGGCGACTAAAATTTTCCGATTGATACCCCGTTGCTTGCAGCGCGGTAGTTCATTCACGGTATTGCAAATAGCCAAGGCGGCAATATTTGTCAATGTTGAATTACCTTGCCTAGTGGCTGTACCCGGATTAGGATTCAGGAACAGCCAGCAACTCGATCAACTGCGTTCTGGAAAACGTCTTCAACAGTCCCGGATCATCTTCCTGAACCACGCCATTCATGAGGTTTTTCTTCCTTTCAATGATGGCTGAAATTTTTTCCTCCAGGGTGCCTTCCGTGACGAGTTTGAAAACCTGAACCCCGCGTTTCTGGCCGATGCGGTGGACGCGATCGGTGGCCTGGTCTTCCCTGGCCGCATTCCACCAGCGATCATAGTGGATAACAACCGAAGCGGCCACCAGATCAATGCCGGTGCCTCCGGCTTTCAGACTGCCGACGAATACCCGGCAGGCGGGATCGTGGTTGAAGCGGTCAATGATTTTACCACGGTTACGGCTGGCGCCGGTCAAGGTCGCGAAGTCCACCTCGTTTTGGGCCAGATGTTTTTCTATGATACGGATCATTTTAAGATACTGGCTGTAGACCACCACCTTCTGTCCACTGTCAAGAGATTCGGCCAGAAGTTCTTTGAAAAGCTCCCATTTTCCCGACTGGAATTGGTCGTGATCTATGCTGTTGGTTTCGACTGTGGCCGGGTGGTTGCAAATTTGCTTGAGTAGCGTGAGCAGGGCAAATATGTGTATGTAAGGCACGGACTCTTTACGTTTTCTTAATCGCTGAATCAATTCATGGCCACGGTTCGCAACGGCATCCCGGTAGAGCTTTACCTGATCCTCACTCAGGCGGCAGGTGCGGATGTCTTCGATTTTAGGCGGCAGCTCGCTGAGCACCGTCGCTTTCAGGCGGCGCAGGGTAAATGGTGAGATTAAACGGCTCAACTCCCGGCGGCGGGGGCTTTTCAGGTTTTGTTCAATGGGGTCGACATAGCGGGTTATAAACGCTTCATCGCGGCCCAGATAACCGGGTATCACCAGATCCATCAAGGTCTTGAGTTCGCCCAGGGTGTTTTCAATGGGAGTCCCTGTCAGACCCAGTTTCATGCGCGCACGGATCCGGATGGCAGCGACATAGGATTGGGTGAGGCGATTTTTTATGTGCTGGATTTCATCAAAGACTACCAGACCGAAAGCCCGCTTTTTCAATGTACGGATATCTCGGCGCAAAATTCCATAGGAAGTCAGCAGC
>CAMYLH010000097.1 GCA_947259065.1 uncultured Desulfobacterales bacterium | reverse complement strand
CAAGGTGTCGTTCTGCCCTACGCCACCAGCACCGCCGATCTGCAGATCATCCGGGCTGGCAGCAGTATCAATACCGGCAAATTCATCTACCTGGGTATCACCGTCATAGGCATCAGTCTGAGCTATTGAAGTCGTCGACATTATAGTTGCGAGATTAGCTGTATCACTGGGCGCCGAGCCATCATTGGCGGAACGAAACATGGTGCCGGCTTGAAAGGTAAATTCCGCGTCATCAATGAGATCCTGGAAGCGCAGGTCTGTGACGGCTACCGGCATGACATTGCGAATAAAGATCAAGAAGGTCACGTTAGTGTTGGTGGGCACGACTGTTGAAGTGGCACTGCTATTACAGTTGCTATCAGCCGGGATACTGGCAAGACAAGTAGTGCCATCCTCAGTCCAGACCTGTTTCACCAATTGCAGATTCTGGAACACCCAGTTGTCATTGTTACTGGGCGCAGTATCGTCAGTATAGTAATAGGCATATACGGTATTGCCGCTACTGGCATCTGAATCATTCACATCTACATATGTCACTGCAGCACTGCCTGAGACATTCAGACTCCACTGCGTGCCTGGTGAATCCGAACGCAGATTTAGGATGTCGCCAGAACGGCCTGAAAGGGTCAGCGCACCACTCACTGTTTGTGTAGAGCCATTGGCGAAGGTCAGGGTGTCACTGCTAGTAACGTCTTTAGTCAGGTCGTTGAAGGTGAGGGTAAAAAAATCGATATAACGCATTGAACTTGTGGAATATTCATGTGCGTGATCATGTCTCATGGAGTTTTATCGAATCGATGGCGTTTGCCGGGCTGGGAGTTGCTAATACAGCTTGTTATTCTTGCATATCTTCCATATTGTGTTATAAATGCATGGATGATAATAAGGCAAATTCTTCCAGTTATTGAATCCATGCTGTCCAGACAGGCAGCTGTTGGCCTGTTAGGACCGCGCCAAGTGGGCAAAACTACCTTGGCTCTACAAATCGCTGAATCGCGCCCATCAATCTATCTTGATCTGGAATCCCCCGCCGACAGAAAAAAACTTAGTGACGCTGAGCTGTATCTGCCACAGCATGAAGACAAGCTGGTGATCCTTGATGAGATACAACGACTGCCGGATTTATTTCAGGTGTTACGGGGCATAATTGATAAGGGTCGCCGCCACGGGAAGCGGTCAGACCGCTTTTTAGTGTTGGGTTCCGCATCTCTTGATCTGCTGCAGCAATCATCAGAAAGTCTTGCCGGTCGCATATCCTACGCAGAACTTGGGGGGCTGACAGCCGTTGAAGTTGACGAAGATCAGGCCACTCAGGATCGGCTTTGGTGTCGTGGCGGATTTCCTGAAAGCTTTATGGCCGACAGTGATGCGGGAAGTGTGGAATGGCGGGAAGATTTTATCCGCACCTATCTGGAGCGGGATATTCCTCAGCTTGGGCCGCGCATACCGGCGGAAACATTGCGCCGTTTCTGGACCATGCTAGCCCATAATCAAGGCATGACGATCAATGCAGCAAGAATGGCGGCGGGGCTGGGTGTGAGTGGTCAAACCATTGGCCGTTACCTTGATTTACTGGCTGATTTGTTGCTGGTACGCAGGCTTCAACCGTGGTTGAGCAATATTGGCAAGCGCATGGTGAAATCGCCCAAGGTCTATGTGCGAGACAGCGGCATTGTTCACAGATTGCTTGGCATTGGCGATCAGGAAGCCTTGCTTGGCCATCCGGTCGTAGGGGCTAGCTGGGAAGGCTTTGTTATCGAGACCTTGATCAGTGCCGCCCCCAGACATGCCGAGGCCTATTTTTACCGCACTGCCGCCGGGGCAGAAATTGATCTAATACTGAAATTACCTGGCAACCGCCTATGGGCGATTGAGATCAAACGAAACCTTGCCCCCAAAGTAGAGAAAGGGTTTCGTAGTGCTTGCGTTGATGTAAAGCCTAACGCTCAATACGTGGTTTACCCTGGCAAAGAGCGCTATCCGATGAAAGGTGATCTTGAGGCAATCAGCCTGGTTGATATGGCGCGGGAAATAAGGGGGTCAAAATAATAAAACTGCACTTATTGGTTGAATCCACGATCTGGCCATTCCTACCTAAATGCAAAGGCTAAGTACGTAGGGTGATGGGCACAAAAAATGCACCCTACCGCGCTTCATATCATTATTCCTAATTCTTCACTGCCTTAAACTTCAGCAAGGTGTCGTTCTGCCCTACGCCACCAGCACCGCCGATCTGCAGATCATCCGGGCTGGCAGCAGTATCAATACCGGCAAATTCATCTACCTGGGTATCGCCATCATAGGCATCGGTTTGCGCAATGGAAGCTGCCGACATAATAGTTGCCAAATTGGCCGTGTCACTAGGTGCTGACCCATCATTGGCCGAGCGGAACATGGTACCGGCCTGATAGGTAAACTCCGCATCATCGATGAGATCCTGGAAACGCAGGTCGGTCACGGCCACAGGCATAACATTGCGAATAAAGATAAGGAACGTGACGTTCGTACTGGATGGCACGACCGTTGATGTGGCACTGCTATTACAGTTGCTATCGGCTGGAATACTGGCAAGACAGGTTGAGCCATCCTCTGTCCAGACCTGTTTCACCAACTGTAAGCTCTGGAACACCCAGTTGTCATTGTTGCTCGGTGCCGTATCATCAGTTGAGTAATAAGCGTAGATGGTATTACCGCTGGTTGCATTCGAATCATCCACATCCACATACGTCAAAGCCGCACTGCCTGAAACATTTAGATTCCACTGTGTACTTGGTGAATCGGAACGCAGGTTGAGGATATTGCCTGACCTACCCGCCAAAGTCAGAGTACCGCTCACTATCTGAGTAGAGCCATTGGCAAAAGTCAGCGTGTCGCTACTTGTGACATCTTTGATCAGGTCATTGAAGGTAGTGGAACCGCTGATACCTTGACCAATGCCATCCAGGGTGATGCTGGACGTACTTGCGGTAAACGTATCACTATTGCTCCAGTCACCAGACACGGTCCAACTCGACGTACTTGCATTAAGCACGTTATCGCCATTGCCATCAGTCGGATAGATAACCACATCACCATTGATATCAACTGTCGAACTCCCTGCATTTAGCTCAGTATAGTCATCGGCACTACCATTGACACCGACATAGAGATTGTCTGCCGTTAAATCATGGTTGTTGGTGTTTAGAATCGAATTACGTGTATTACCCGGAGAATTATTGATCTGTAAATGCACATCATTGGCAATTACGTTGCCCTGCATTTCATAAGTCCCGCTGCCAGTGGCACCGCCGACGGCATCAAATTCTAAAGTATCAATTCCTGTGTAATCTCTGCCAACAACATTCTGAGTATTATTGGCGACACGGTAATTTAGTGAACTAAAGGTCAGCGTCGCCCCTCCGTCAATGAATACATTTCCTGTACCCTGTAGGAGGACAATATAACTATTCGCCGCATCTGTTAATGTGCCGGTACCTGTGGTCAAGTACTTTACCCAGAGATTACTGCTTGTAAATGTGGTGACCTGTCCTGCTGCCGCTAAAGAGAGGTTATAGAAACCATTCGACCAAGGACTGGCCACCATGTATTGTTTAACCGTTCCCGTACCAGTCAAATCAACAGTACTCGTATTGGCATTCCAGTCCCCATTGGATGAATCCCAATCACCGCTAACAGTGAATGTATTTGTTCCGCCGTTAACAGTACCGCGAAAATCTATATCGCCCGTTGCACCCTGTGTCGCGACATTACCACCCGGTGTATAGGTTGAACCATTAAATACAAATAACTCGTAGCTAGAACCCAGTGTGATGTCATTACCAGAGACGTTGTACTTCACGTCATCATCAGTGTCATCGGCAGTGGCGATCTCAGCGTTGCTGATAGCACCGGAGTCAGACCGGATGGAAACGTGATTTTGATAAACGTTAAGATTGGCAACATTGACACCATCACTCTTGAAGACCGTAGTACCTTCTTCTGTTTCATCATCCAGATACACTGCAACGATATTGGTGTCGACTAGTTCGGCATTGCTAATGCTATAAACACCACTGCCATTGGTTGATGTGGTATAGCTCGTTTGAGTCGCACCATCATAAACAACAATCTTGATGGCCTTACTGTTAAGCGTAGTCGCCTCATCATCATCGATATAAACCGTACCACCGATGCTCTTGGTGCCAAATAGCCAGTTGATGTTGTTGCCACTGTTGGTACCGGAGGTAACAACAATATTGGCTGGCGTACCACCGATGGCCGTTTGATCCTGCACATCCACATCGGTCATGGAGAAAGTGCCGGACCCCTGCCAGTTGCGCTGGGTACCACCGACCGAACTGCGGATCTGAATCAAATCACCGGTCGGTGCATCGAAGCTGATGGAGCCTGTATTGGCCACGTCACCTGCTAATGTCACGTTGGCATTGTCAGTGATGTTGGTCCATTTGCTTGAGGCATCGGCCAGGGTCACGGCACCGGTCGCGATAGAGCGTTGTTGAATCAACTCGCCATCCAAGATGGTGAGGCCGCTGTTAACGGTCAAGTCATTGGTAATTAGAGTGATATTGTCATTGCCATCGGCGGCGTCTGTCTTATTGATCTTAAGATTATTAAAGGCGCTGGCACCGGGGTCTAAATTATTGGAAGTGGTTCCATCCAAAGTGACTGTGGAGGTGCCTGGATCGACTGTCAGTACGCCGGTCCCATTTGTCGCCAACCAATTGCCCGAGATGTTAATTGTAGCGCTGCCAAGATTGATAGCATGGCTACCGCCGTTGGTTCCAACTCTGAATCGGCCATTGATATCTACTAGCGAGCTGCCAAAATTAAACGTCGACGAACCATCGTAACCCGGCTCACCAAAGTCCATATGTATAGTATTCAGGACGTTGTTTTGGGTGTTCACAACGACCCCTGAGTTGCCGGTATCCACATCAACTATCAGATTACCGTTAACGGTCAAGTCACCTGCAATATTAAAGGTTGCATTGGAAGCACTTGGCCAGAACCACATACCGGTCACGTCATAGGTACCACCGGCTACGTTGATAGTGCCGTTCGATGGTCGATAGTAGAAGAAACTGGTGGAGACCGTCGCACCTGGATTCACCACAGGTGAGCCACTGTTGCCAAACACACCCAGCTCAAAGGCGCCGGTGATGGTACCGGTACTCAAGGTCAAGACATTCCCCACCCCCACATGAGATTGCAGGGTGGTAATCTTGGTGTTCGCGGCGGCATTGAGATTATAGAAATGCGCCGTGTATTGAGTGCCCGAGGTTTTGAGATTCCCCGTACCGGTCAGGTCGACCGTAGAACTGCCATAGGTAAACGTGCCACCGGACGAATCCCAGTTACCACCCACGCTGATTGTTGGTGTGCCATCAGAAGCATCTATGCTCATGGTGCTGTCGCTTTCAGCATCGTCATTGATGGTCACGTTTCCGCCGACTGTGACCGTTGCATCACCGGTAACAAAACTCACGCCGCCGCTGTCGGCATTGTCGCCAATGACCAGATTACCCGTTACATTGAGAGTCGCATCATTATCTGAGTTACGCAGCGTGACGCTGGTGGTGTTGTTCGAACCTGTGGCCAACACAGAGATGTTTCCACCCACAGTCAGCGTGCCAGAATTGATGGTCACCGACTCAGACACCCCACTGGCCGAATGGCTCCGGATGGTCAGGTTGCCGCCGTAGGTGACAGCGGGAATTGATACAACGTTGTCGTTAGTGAAGGTGAGGCGATAGATAAAATCATCAATAGTGATGCCCACGGCGTTGCTGAAAGTCAGTGTCGGATTGTAGACAATCCGTTCAAATGTGCCTGCACCGGCGAGTACACCACTGGCACCGATGAGGGTTGTGGTGCCTGGCACACTGAAGCGCTGCGTCATGGTATAGCCGGAAGGAACCGTTAGCGTGCCGTTGAGGGTCAGGTCTTCATAAACAGTGAAGTTATCAGATCCGCCTGAACTGACCACGTTGATATCCGCGCCTGCGCCAACTGTGATGTTGTGAAAGTTTTGGTTATCTTTGGGCGTGAAAGTATTGCCCGTGCCATTCAACACCAGTGTGCTGGTGTCGCGGTTAAAGGTACCATTAGATGAATTCCAATCACCGGATAAGGTCAAGGTAGTGGTGCCTGCTGTTAGTATACCGAGTACCTTTACGTCGTCAGCATTTGTATTCGCCCCCGGAGCAAAGGTATGGGTAGCGGGAACATATAGCTCGTTATTAGCACTGACAGTGAGCACATTACTTCCATCGACCGAATAAATAATTTCAGAATCAACGTAAGGTTCGACGGCCGACTTCATCAGTGCATTGGTCAAACTGCCACCGTTGTCCTCACGCGTGATGAGATGTTGATAATAGACATCCAGGCCAGTCAGGTTATTGCCGTCAGAAATCGTAACCGTGGTGCCATCGGTAGCGCTATCGGTGTCATCTTCATCGACATAGACCAGCAGCTTATTGGTGGCACTCAGGGGTGTAGCAAAACTAAACGTACCTGACGCGCTTGTTTCATCGACACCTTTAGTCACACCGTTCACCAGCAAACGGACTTGTATGCCCGCACCCACCGCCGTGGTGCCTTCATCGGAATACAAGGTGCCGGCAATGAGTTCGTCACCAATTTCGATTTTGGTGTTGGTAGAGAAATTGCCAAGATATTGCAGATAGAGGGTGCCGCCACTCACCGCGGCATTGTAATCCACACCTGAAGTCTTAACGACATCGTTGACCAGAATCGTGCTCGGGGCTGCTGCGCCCCAGCTGCTAATCTCGAATACAGGGGCGTAGTGGGTGGTGGTATTTTGAAATTCGAACTTGACATGATCATCGGCATCGCCGTCGGTCAGGGTATAGGCGCCTCGCTCTTCTACAAACCCGTCACCGCTTAAAGCTCCGTCACCACCGGCAAGAGTGAAATCGAGCGTGGCGGGATCGATCGAGTCATCCTGGCGCGCCTCGGCGATCGATGTATCATAACCACCTGTAGTCGTATCGAATCCATATACCACTACTGCATGTTTGTTGCCGGTACCAGGGTTGACCTTTTGATAAGCAATATCCACTAAGCCTGTGTCAGGGTCCGAATTCTTAAGCTGGGCCGGTGTGTAACCGGTGATGTTCTGCACAAAGCTACTTACCAGGCCGTCCGTTGCACCCAATTCAAATAAAGCTTGAAAACTGATCGGTGCAGTCTGATCGCCAGTGTTAAAGTTTGGCGCTGGGTTGGCTGAATTATAGCTACCGCTATTGTTACTGCTCCACCAAAATGTTTCATCAAGCGTGGCATCGTCCCACTGGCCATAATTCATGAACCAGTAATCCGTTCCGCCAGGGTTGGTAGTGATATTAATATCTACATCTAATACCGCCCTGTCCTCATAAAAGCTAACCGTGACCGTATTGGTACCATAGATATTACCAGCTGAGTCGATCAGGCTCCCCACCATCTGCGCCTGTTTTACGACGCTATTATTAAGCACGGTGGTAACAGTGGCATTTGGGTCCCAGCTCGTAATTAGTGAACCCGGCGTTGTGGAGTAATCACTACCCAAACTCATGGCGGTGAGTAGATCTGTCGTAGGTGAGCTCGACCCCTTAATAAAGACATCTTCAAATGCGCCGGGGGAATACCCAATTTTATAAACAGACGTTTCGTGAACGCTGTCGGCTTCTATTGTTAGGGTTGCATCAACGTTGTCATTATTGACCAACGTATTTGTTACCGTGGCTGCGGTAACGGCACCTTGCAAAGTATTAGTGCTTGTGGCCGCGCTATCGATGTTATAAGTCACAATGTACTGTGTAGCGGATGTGTTGATCGATTCACTCAGCCCGGTAAAGCTAGCGGTGCTACCACTGAACGAAGCTGTGTCAATTAGAGTATCAGTGCTGTCCCATTGATTCGCCGTGCCGCCGTCATCACGCCAGATCATCACACCACTGGCAGAAACGTCGTTGACATCATTACCGGTAAAAGTAACTGTAAGACCGGTTAAGGTGTCGGTTCCCGTATTGGTTTGTAAGGTAAAGGCGTCGACACTGAAAAACCGCCCGCCCGCCCACACATCTCGGCTGGATTGCGCCGTGCCATCGGCGATGGTGGTGGTAACAGCATTGTTCTCATAAGCCCCAATATCACAATCACCCGTCTGTGGGCTATTGGGTGTGCCATCACCATCAAAACCGCGTGTTTCTCCACGCTGATCAGTGGCTGGGCAATTGGCATTAACTGCGGCATCTATTGCATAACTTCCACTATTCAAGGCATGCGTCTTGGTAACGCCACCGTTATCACTCAGCGTAGCGTCAACATTTGCATTAGCCAGAGAGACATTGACTTGGTCGGTAGGATCGGTAAAGTCACAGGTATCGGTAAGCGTTTCCAGATTACCGCCAGCGGTAGTTATCGTGCCAAAACAGTTACCATCTGGATTATTGGCAAAAATCGTGTTTTTAATCGTGATCGTGCCGCCGTTTCTACGATATGCCGGAAAGCCGGTGTTGTTATAGATGGTGACATTGGTCAAGGTTGTGTTGCCATTAGAGGTGGTGAATGCAGGCCCATTGCCAATAGCCGAGTTGCCACTGAAAGTGACATTCGTTGCATCAAAGGTCGTGCTATTTCGAACAGCACCACCCGTATTGGCAGAGTTTCCGGTCGCGAGACCGCCGTTCCAAGTCACTGTTGGGCCAATAACATACATGCCCCCTCCATTACTTGTCCCAGTAGCGCTATTGCCACTGATCTCAACATCGGTCAGATTGATAACATTCGCGATGACACTACTGATACCGCCGCCGTGGCCAGCCGTGGTGTTATTTTTTATCGCCACACGGGTCAGCTCAAGCGTAGTGCCCTGGTGATAAATACCGGCACCGGTCCATGCACCGGCATTCGCATTTTGCATGGTCAGGTCCGTCAGTGTCACAGTGACGGCACCGGCTATGGTGTTAAGAATACGTTCGTTCAGCACACCGGCATTACCATCGATGATCGTCGTCGCCATACCGGCGCCGGTAATATTGACACTCTCAGTGATATCCAGATCACCGCTGGCGTTGCTGCGACGTTTAGTCGCTAATTCTACTGTTGTAATTATGAAGGAGAAATATACAACCATAGTGTAGTGTCACTTGTCTTCGCACTGGGGATGCGTCGCT